>CANPDB010000052.1 GCA_947572725.1 uncultured Clostridium sp.
TTGCATATGAGCCAAATATATATGCTTTTTCAATTCCATATTTTTTTAATATATCGTATATTAGTTCTTTTATTTCTTCAATTGTATATACTTTTTCACTCATTTTTAATCTCCAATTTATATTAAAATGACCTCGAAACCATGGTTTTCTCGAGGTACAATCTTTTCCGAGTTCAGTCCCGTAGGTTATTGAACTACTAATCTATTATAATATAACATTTAAAACTTGATTTTGTCAAGTTGCTAAAATGCTATTTTATTTTCAGTTTATAAAATTTATACTACACATATTAAGTAAATACATTTAAAATTGTAAATTATCTTTCAAATATATCTGAGTTTTTTTTAAAATCTCTTATCATTTCATCTCTAAAAATATAATATACTTCTGGTGATATTGTTTTAAAACTTTTCAAATATTTTTCAATATCACTTTCTAATGTTTTATTTGAGATTCTTGTAATTGGTTCTATATGTCTTAATTTATAATAGCCTTCTTTATTGAAAATTGCATTTAAAGTTCCATCAATTACAAGTTCTTCATCTTTAAGTCTTGTTTCAACAAAACTATGAAGAAATTTTGATTTATCAGTATAACCATAACAATAACCTGTTATTATATCATTTGGAATACCTAAATGTAAAGATATATGATATGCTTTTTCAAAACAAGTTCCTGCCCTTCTGTCATCTTCTAAATCAGGTAATATTTCCATTGCTTTGGGTAATAATTTTGAAAGTTTCATAGCTCTGATTTCATAGTCTTTTTTTGAAATAACTATTTGTGAAATTTTAAACTTATCATTTTTTTCTATTTTTGTTTCAACAACATCGTTTTGACTAGATATTCTCTCAAGCAATTTTCTTTTTTCTTCATCAGTTGTTGATACTTTAGTTAACTCATTTATAGTATATAAAATAGTGTATCCATCATAATCTAGCCATTCACAATTGATTGATTTTAAATACTCAATGCCTTTTCTAAAACCTTGTTCATTACAAATTTTTGCAAATGTTTCATCTATTTGTTGAGATGTATTAAATTCTTTTTCAAATAATTCTTTATAACTTTTCATTTCATTCTCCATATAAATTATTGCTTTCTTTATTCATATTAACATATTTTATAATTTTTGTACATATCCAATTTTAGCAGGTGATTGCTTCTATTTTTATTTGTTGGTAAATTTAGCCATGCAAGATGTGAACTATTACTATCAACACTTAATCCTAATAATTCTGTATTCAATTGGGAAAAATATGCATTAGCTCTTGTAAATGCAATCATTTCAGTAGTGCATACAGGTGTAAAATCTCCTGGGTGAGAAAATAATACTAACCATTTACCTTTATAATCATCTAAAGTAACTTTTCCAAATGTAGTTTCTGCTTCAAAATTAGGTGCTTTTTGTCCGATTTTAACATTACCATTCATCATTAATTCGTAATCCATATTAAACTAACTCCTCTCGTTTTGCTTTTGCTTTATTTTATGAATATAGTTTAATTTTGTTACTTATATTTTGAAAAAGTATACTTATAAATTTTATACTTTAAAAATTTATAAAAACAAAAATGAATACAAATTTTTAAATAATACATACTAATATTATGAACAATTTAAAAGTTCATATACTTTTAAAATTTGGAGGTATAATATGGAAGAAGGACAAAAAATAAATTGTACAGTATCTAGTTGCAAATATAATGACAAGCAAGATCATCAATGCATATTACAAGCTATACAAGTTGCTCCAATAGAAGGGAAAAACACAGCAAAAGCTGATGAATCAATGTGTGCAAGTTACGAAAATCAACATTAATTAAAATGTTATGATTTAAAATTTAATTTATTTATCTTGTGTGAAAGCTTACTATATGATTTTTTCATATAGTAAGCTTTTACACTAAAAATATATAATCAGTAACTACTGACTTTCTAAAAAATAACATACAAAAACAAAAATTGAAATAATTGCTAAATAATAAAAAAGAAAACTAACCATAATAGAAATATAAAACAAAAAAGGAGGAAATTTTTTATGAAAAAAATAATTAGTATTTTTACTATATTGGCTTTGTTAACAATACTTATTTTTACAGGATACAGTTATGCAGCAGCATTAGACACAATCGACATCAAAACAGATAAAACAACAGTTAGACCAGGGGAAGAGGTAAAAGTAACAGCTGAATTTGGACAAAATTTAGGAGCTTATACATTTAGTGTTGCATATGACAAAAATATTTTTGAATATGTTTCAGTAGATGGTGGAACAGCAAATGATACTACAGATAAAGTAAATGTTGTTTATCATGACGCAACAGGTGGAACAAATCCACGAACAAATATGAGTGTAACTTTTCGTGCAAAAGCAGATATTACAACTTCAAACCCAACTGAATTTACTATTACAGCAACAGGTTTAGCAAATAGTGATGCTTCTGTTACTTTTGACGATATTACAACACCAATTGTTAAAAATGTTACAGTAGAGCCTGCATATGTAGATTATGAATTAAAATTAGAACATGCAGGTGATATTATAAAAGGAAAAGAAAATGCAATGACAGTTTCTTATTCTTCACCAATGGGAAAATATTATGAACATGCAAGATTAATTGCAGAAGCAACAACACCTCAAGGAGCAAATGTTAAATTATTAGCAACTGACCAAGCAAATTTAGAACATGACATTATTCAAAGTGGATGGGGAGATGCACAAGGTTATAAAATAGGAGGAAAAGATGTAGCTCAAGTTTTACAAGCAAAAGGAATATTTAGTGAAGTAGGAGATTATACAATTACTCTAAAATTAATTGATAGAGATAATTCAGATCAAGTAATTGCAGAAAAAGCTTTCATATTTAAAGCTGTAGATGAAACACAAGTAACTCCAAGTAATCCGGAAACTCCAAGTGAAGAAGTACCACAAGAACCAACAGAAGAAATGCCACCAGTACTACCAAAAACAGGTTACAATATTTATGTACCAATAGTTATTGTTTTATTAGCTGTAGTTAGTTCTTGTATATATTATAGTAAAAGAAAATAAGAAAAAGTTTTAAGAATTTCTATGCAATAGTAATTGCTTAGAAATTCTAATAAACTTATACATACAAAAGGAAAATAGTTAAAAATGATTAATTCCAATTGAATTTATACATTAGGAAGGAATTGAAAATGAAAGAAAAACAAGAGAAAAACAAAAAGAAGATGATTAGTTATGTTATACTTATATCTTTTGTAGTTATTATGATAGGAATAATTATAAAAGAAATTAGAGATATAAACATAAGAAAAGAAGAAATATCAAATTTACAATATAAAGCAGAAACTACCAATGCACATAGAAATAATGAGGAAGAAAACAACGGTAATACTTACAATCATAGTATTGCTGAAACAGAGGGCAATATTGTAGATGAACAAAATGTTATAGAAGAACAGAAGACAGAAGAAGATAAGGATAAAATTTTAGATGAATATAAAGGATATAGGGTATCAGCTAAATTGGAAATACCAAAGATAAATTTAGAAACATATATACTAAAACAATATTCGACACAAGCATTAAAGATATCTGTTACAAAATTTTGGGGTGCAGAGCCTAATACAGTAGGAAATTTTTGTATAGCTGGACATAATTTTCAAAATAAGAATATGTTCCATAATTTAAGAAAATTAACTAAAGGAGATAAACTTACAATTTCAGATAATACTGTTGGAAAAGTAGATTATGAAATTTATGACACGTATCAGGTGCGACCAGAAGAAGTAAGTTGCTTGTCACAGAAAACAAATGGTAAACGAGAGGTAACTCTTATTACTTGTACGATGGATTCGCAAAAAAGAATAATAGTAAAAGCTGGGGAGATTTAACTAAAAATATTTTCTTAAATTGTATATTATATCACTTAAGGTATAAGAAAAATTATTATATTTTTTTCAAGTAACTACCAACTGCGAACAAACTGTAACTAAAGTAACAGTTTGTAATCTTGTCGGTCCCCCCGAATTGTTACTTTTAAAAAATATAATAATTTTAATATACAAAATATATAACAAAGAAAGGAAAGAAAATGAAATTTAATAAAAATAAATTTATTTTTATAAGTATTTTATTTTTACTTATATCCATATGCATAGTTATATATTTCCAAGTTACTGCTTCTACTAAATTAGAAGGTATTGAAAGTTTTCCAAGTAGTTATCAACCATATTTAAGAGAGTTAGCTAAAAAGCATCCAAATTGGAAATTTACAGCTTTATATACAAATTTAGATTGGAACTATGTTATCAACCAAGAAAATGTATTTGGAAAAAACTTAGTACCTAAAAACTATTCTGACTCTTGGAAAAATACAACACCAGGTCAATACAATGTAGAAGTAGATAGAGGTTGGGTTGATAGCTCAAGACAGGCAGTGGAGTATTGTATGGATCCAAGAAATTTTTTAAATGAAGTACGAATTTTTCAGTTTGAAGGATTGTCATATAATGCTCAAACAAATAATTTAGATGGTGTTGAAAAGATTTTGTATGGGACAGAATTTTACAATAACAGAGTCTCTTATTTTGATAGTAATGGAAATACAATTAATATGAACGAAAAATATTCAGATTTAATTTTAAAAGGTGGACAAATTTCAAAAGTAAGTCCATATCATTTAGCTTCTCGTATAAAACAAGAAGTAGGACCATTTTTAACACATAGTTCAATTAGTGGAACAGTAGATGGATTTAGAGGTTTATATAATTTTTATAATATAGGTGCAACAAGTTCAGCAGAGCCAATGGGAGCAATTAAAAATGGATTACAATATGCAAGAGATGGAAAAGGAGCAAGTCAAGCCACAAAAGATAAGTACTTAATTCCATGGAATACTAAAGAAAAAGCAATTACAGGTGGAGGTATTTTTATTGGTTCAAGTTATATTAATATAGGACAAAATACAATTTATTTACAAAAGTTTGATGTAAACGATGATAGAGGAAATGATTTATTTTGGCATCAATATATGACAAATGTATTAGCACCTTATAGTGAGTCAAAATCAATATATAATGGTTATCAAAAAATTGGGTTACTAGATACTTCAATATCTTTTATTATTCCTATTTATCATAATATGCCAAATATTCCAACACAAAGTCCTAATATTAATTCAAATGACTTTAATGCTGATAATACAAAAGTTTATTGTAATGGCAATCTTGTAAATGTACGAACAGGACCATCAACTTCATATGAAGTAATAACATTAATTAATACAGAAGATAAAATGACAAGAATAGCCAAAGGAAAGCAGTCAGGAGAAAGATGGGATAAAGTAATATTAGAAAATGGAATAGTGGGATACGTTAGTCAAAATTATGTAACAGAAATACCTAATGTTGAAATAGAGGAAATTGACCTATCAATAGATAATAAAACCTTACAAAAAGGAGAAAGAAAACAATTACAAGTAACAATTACTCCACCAGAAGCTAGCAATCATAAAATTAAATATATTTCAAGTAATCCTGAAGTAGCAACAGTTGATGAAAAAGGAAATCTTCAAGCCATTCGTTCAGGAACAACAACGATTACAGTTAAAGCAGAAGAAAACAATGTACAAAGCCAAATTAATATTGAAGTATATAGTAAAGTAACAGGAATTATACTAGATCAAAAAGAAATCTATATGCAAGTAGGAGATACTTTTCAAATAAATGGATATATCGAACCAGAAGATGCTAATGATAAGAAAATAATATATAATAGCACAAATGCAGAAGTAGCAACGATACAAGAAGAAGGAATTATAACAGCAAAACAAATAGGAGAAACAAATATAATAGCAACATCTGAAGAAAACCATAATATATATACAGAATGTAAACTTTATGTAGTAAGAAAAATGGAAGACTCTGAAATTCATTTTGATAGTTCTTTAAATGTAAATAGTTTAGAAATTAGTGGAATAGATTATAAAAATAATACAGTAGAACAGTTAAAAAATAAAATTACTACAGACTTAGAAATTGAAATTGTAAATTATAAAAATGAATTATTAAAAGAAAGTGATTTAGTTGGAACAGGGAGCAAAATACGAGTTAAAGAAGATGGGAAGATATTAAGACAATATCAAATTATTTTTTATGGAGATGCAAATGGAGATGGAAAAATAGACAGTATAGATTTATTGGTATTGCAAAGGCATATATTAGAAATACAAGAAATGGAAGAAATATTTAGAAAAGCAACAAACATTCACAAGAATGGCAAGAAGCCCAGTTCTGTTGACTTATTGCTGATTCAGAGGCATATTCTAGAAATACAAATAATAGAACAATAGGGAATAGGGGACGTTCCTTTTTTCCCTGCTAACAGGGATTGAGGGACACTCCTTAAACGGATTTAGCATAAGGAATGTCCGCTATTTCTTAAAAGGAGTAAGTGTATGTTAAAGATAAAAGAGAATTTTTATTTAATAAGTAATTTCATAGTAATATTTATGTTTGTTTTTTGCTTTTTTTTAAATGTAAGTTATTCAGCTACAACAGGTAGAGTGTATTTAACTACTAATAAAGATGTTTTAGAGAAAAGTGAAGAAATAGAAGTAGCAGTAAATATAGAAAATACGAAAACAGTGGCTTTTAATTTTTTTCTTTATTTTGATGATTCAAAACTAGAGTATGAATCTGGTCCAGATAATACAAATGTCATAGGAAATCGTATTGTTTTTGTTTGGTATGATTTACAAGGGGGAAGTGGTGCAAAACAAGGCGAACTTGCTAAATTTAAATTTAGGGCAAAAGAAGATGGAACTGTTACTTTTACTATTC
The DNA here is from genome assembly GCA_947572725.1 of uncultured Clostridium sp. Lineage (GTDB taxonomy): Bacteria > Bacillota > Clostridia > TANB77 > CAG-508 > CAG-269. The sequence continues at coordinate 6,833 of CANPDB010000052.1, forward strand.
AAGGCGAATTTTATAGCGAGAAAGGGCAATTAATACAAACGGACTTTGTTTACAATCAAATTCAAATTGGGAAAAAACAAAGTGAACTACAAAAACAAGCAGCAGAAGAAGAACAAGGTACAAATTCAGAAAGAGGTAATACTAATTTGCAAGTGTTAAGATTAAACAAAGAAGGTATTACTCCCAATTTTAATAAAGATGTTTTTGAATATTATTTAACAATATCTGATGATATTAAAGATGTAGAAGTTTTAGCAATTAGTGAAAATCCAAATGCTAGTATTAATATAAGTGGAAATAAAGATTTAAGAGAAGGATTAAATGATATAGTAATTCAAGTTATTTCAGAAGATAAGATACAAAACAAGGTATATACTATTCATACAACTAAAACAGCAAATATAGAGTTAGCTAATACAAATTTAGAAATATTGGCAATTGAAAATGTTTTATTAAATCCTCAATTTGATGCTAATGAAACAAACTATAAAGCTGAAATATCAAACCAAACAACAGATCTGAATATACTTGCTGTACCACAAAATCAACAGGCAACTATTGAAATGAATGGAAAAAATAATCTAAAAGAAGGGAATAATCTAATAAATATAGTAGTTACAGCACCAAATGGTTTTACAAAGAGAAATTATCAAATTAATGCATATAAAAGAAATTTAGATGAGGAAACAAAATATCAAGAAGAACAAAAAATGCAAAAGGAAAAATTGGAGCAGGCCTATAAAATTCAAGAATTAAGTGCTAATAATGAAGAAAATAAAAGTGATAAAAATGAAAGTGAAAAGAATGGGGAAAGTAACGAAAAGAAACAAAAAGGTAATTTATTTTTTTGGATAGCAATAGGTATAATTGTGTTTGGAATTTTAATATTACAGTTTAGATGGAAAAAATAATACAAAATTGTTGATATATTAATATTTATATAAAGAATACTATTGACATATAATTTTTTTAGAAATAAAATAACAATATAAAAAGAAGAACTTTAACAAATGAGTTCGGAACGGAGGAAAAAATATGTTAGTAACAACAACAGAAATGTTTAAAAAATCTATGGAAGAAGATTTTGCAATAGGTGCATTTAATGTAAATAATATGGAAATTATTCAAGCAATTGTAGAAGCAGCAGCCGAAGCTAAATCACCAGTAATTTTACAAGCATCTTCAAGTGCAATTAAATATGCAAAAATCAATTATCTAATGAAAATGGTAGAAGCAGCAGTGGAGGAACATCCAGAAATACCAATTGCAATACATTTAGACCATGGACCAGATTTTGAAACAGCAAAAATGTGTATCGATAATGGATTTACATCAGTTATGATTGATGGTTCAAAATATGATTTTGAAGAAAATGTAGCATTAACTAAAAAAGTAGTAGAATATGCTCATAGCAAAGGTGTTGTAGTAGAAGCAGAACTTGGTAAATTAGCAGGAATAGAAGATGATGTTAATGTAGATGCAAGTGATGCTATGTATACAGATCCAGCACAAGCACAAGAATTTGTAGAAAGAACAGGTTGCGATTCATTAGCAATTGCGATAGGAACAAGCCATGGAGCATACAAATTTAAAGGAGAGGCAAAATTAAGATTTGATATATTAAAAGAAATTAAAGAAAGAATACCAAATACACCAATAGTATTACATGGAGCATCAACAGTAATACCAGAATTAGTAGAAATGTGCAATAAATATGGTGGAGATATACCAGGAGCAAAAGGAGTTCCAGATGAAATTTTACATGAAGCAAGTGTTTCAGGAGTTTCAAAAATAAATGTAGATACAGATTTACGTTTAGCTATGACTGCTGGAATAAGAAAAGTATTTAATGAAGAACCAAATGCTTTTGATCCAAGAAAATATCTAACACCTGCTAGAGATTTAATAAAAGAAACAGTAAAACACAAAATGGTAGATGTTTTTGGTTCAGCAAATAAAGCATAGAAAAGTGTGACAAAAGGGGCGAACTTCTTTGTCACATCTATTTATTCTTTAAAAAAGGTTATTATATTTTTTTATTTGCAACTCCCAACATCGCACAGTCTGTAAATTCTTAACAGACTGTAGCTTGTCGGTCCCCACGAAATGTTGCTTCATAAAAAAATATAATAACCTTTTAGACTATAAGAATATAACTATTATGTGTGACAAAAAAGGTCGCCCCTTTTGTCACACTTTAATACTGTTTGTTTTTTAAATTAATAGCAATTTGTTTTTGAGCATCTTTTTTTGCTATATCTTCTCGTTTGTCATAAAGTTTTTTACCTTTTCCAATTCCTAGTTCTAATTTTACTAGATTTCCTTTGAAATATAAACTGATAGGTACAAGGCTATATCCTTTTTGTTTTGTTAGTCCAATTAATTTATTAATTTCGCTTTTATTTAATAAAAGTTTTTTATTTCTTAAAGGATCCTTATTAAAAATGTTACCATGTTCATATGGGCTTATGTGCATTCCATACACATATACTTCACCATTTTTTATTACTGAGTAACTGTCTTTTAAGTTTACTTTACCTGCACGAATTGATTTTATTTCTGTACCATAAAGTACGATTCCAGTTTCGATTTTATCTGTAATATTATAATTGTGGTAAGCTGTGGGATTTTTAGCAATTAATTTTGTATTCATATTTTTAATTATTTAATTAATCTAAATTATAAACTGTAATAGTAGATTAATTCCTTTCGATATTTTTATTAATTTTGCATTTTTTAGTCTGCTTTAATATATATAATAATAATTCAAAATATGTAAAAAATCAAGAAAAAATAATAAAGTTAAACCTTATTATTTTTTCACACATTTTTAATGAAATTAATCTCTATTGTTTGAAGAATTTAATTGCATTGAATAATACCAAACTAGTGCGATTATAGCAATAGCGGCAATTCCTATAATTAGCCATGTCCAAGCAGTTGCATTCATACCCATAAATGTAGCATCAGTTTCAGCGGCTGTTCTAGTAGCTGTATAATCATTATTAGTTCTTCCAACCATATTTGTAGTAGCATTTTCTACACCATTTGCTGCATCATGAGCAGCATCTTTAACATCATTACCTAGTTGGTTTGCTTTGTTTTCCATATCTCCTGTTGCATCTTTTGAAGCATTAGAAATATCTTTTACAGCTCCTTCGATAGCATTTTCTGCACCACCAACAACGTTTCTTACACCGTCAGCTGCATCTTGAAGACCATTATTTGAGAAACATATAGTAGAAGACAATACAATTGCTAAAAGGATACCAATACTTATTAATAATTTTCTGTACATAAAATTATCCTCCTATTAAAATTTTAAAGTCATACTTATTTTAGATAAGTAAATCTAACAGATTATTTTCGATATAAAATATGAAAATAAATTTCTAATATTAGTATTGAATAAAATGAATAAAATATACATAGATTTTTCAAAATTAAAATTAAAAAGATTTGTAAAAAAATACCAAAAAATCTCATATGTAATATACGAGATTTTAAAAGTTTTTTTATTTTTTTAATCTTATTAAAATTGCGATTGCTAAAAGTACTAAAAGAACACCAACAACTATAAGCAAAATGTTTAAAATAGTAGATAAACTTAAACTAGATTCAGGTAATGAATCAATATTGCTTACTGTAGTTGAAGTAGGACTTGTAGATGAAGCAGATGAGTTTGAAGATGTTGCATTAGTGATGTTATTATTAGAAGAATTTGAATATTCATCTTCATCAGCATCATCGTCCGCAGTAGAATTTGTTGAAGTATTTGTGTTGTTAGAACTGCTGTTATTATTATTGCTTGAATTACTGTTAACACTGGTAAGTAAATCTTCTGAATCTGTTAAATTTAAGTTTACTGCATAACATGAGCTTATTCCAAATAATGAAATGATACAAAATAATATAATCATTAATTTTAATTTTCCTGATATTTTTAACATTTTTTCCCTCCAAAAAGTTTATTTTTTAGCTATTAAATATAATAACACAAAATATAAAAACTTGTCTAGTGATTTTTTGAAAAAGAGTATTACAATTCTGTTACAGAGTTATAATATATAAAAGTTAGTCTGTCAATAATTTTTGAATATTTCCCTAAAAAATAGTCTTATTTTATTAGCGAAT
>CANPDB010000053.1 GCA_947572725.1 uncultured Clostridium sp.
AATATGATTATAGAAACATTTTAGAGAATTATTTTAGACAAATTTTAGATAAGAAAAAATCTAAAAGGAGTTGATTCTAAAATGTTTAATTCATTTGATGAAGAATTAAAAGCGGATTTTAGAAAAGAAAATGTAATATTGTATAATAGGGATTGTTTAGAAGTATTGGAAAAGTTGCCTAATAATTCAATTGATTTAGTTGTAACGGATTGTCCTTATAGAGTAATATCTGGAGGAAGTGTTAGTAAAAATACTAAAAAGCCTTGTAGTGGTATATTAAGTCATAATAACGAACTAGCAAGACAAGGAAAGCTATTTGAATATAACAACATTAAGTTTAGTGAATGGTTGCCCCTTGTATATGATAAATTGAAAGACAACACACATTGTTACATATTCATCAATGGTCGCAACCTTGCTGAATTGCAAACAGTAGCGGAGAAAATAGGGTTTAAATATCAACAGTTGCTTGTGTGGGATAAGCGGAAATGCAACCCCAAATCATTACTATATGAATGCAGTTGAGTATATTCTTATGTTAAGAAAAGGAAATGCAAAAGATATTTTAAATATGGGAACTAAGAATATATTGAGAATACCAAACATTGTAGGAAATAAAAAGCATCCAACGGAAAAGCCCCAATCTCTAATGGGAATACTTATTACTAATTCGTCAAATAAAGATGATATTGTACTTGACCCTTTTATGGGTAGTGGCTCAACTGGAATTGCTTGTTTAGAAAGTGGTAGAAAATTTATTGGTTGCGAAATTGACAAAAAATATTATGATATTGCTAGAGAACAAATTGAAAAGATATAATCCCCCGCATATTTTACCATTCTATCACTTTCTAAATGTGCTATAACCCTTGTCGTATCAACGCTTCGACCGTCTTGATAATTTGAGGTATAGCAAAAGTATAGATATATCAATAGATATAGCGATTTTTAGTGTGAAAAGTATGAAAAAGGCTCTAAAAATGAGCCTTTTTTCCGTTTTGACCTAGTTCACTCCCACATATAAAAAAATTAAAAATCGTATTGCTTATACCTCATCATTAAGTATATTCTAGTTCCTTAATATATTTTACATTTTATGATACTATACTCTTACAACCGCAACATTTTTGAGTTTCCATCTAACTTGACTTTTGAAATTTTGTTTGGTATAATATTAATGAAGTTAAAAATAAGAAGTAGTTGGTAGCTACTTCTCAAAATTTTAGAAATATGCTGATGCATACTCTTATATTCCTTATATAATATAATATACCATAAAAGTATAAAAAGTCAATACTTTTGTGAAAATATGTTTGATATTATAATTATAGAGTTTAGAGCATAGTGTATTTGTCTATGCTCTATTTTTGCGTCCTTTTTTCTAAAATTTTTTTCGGAGTTCTATTACATATTAATATATATTTATAGAATAGTTTACCGAATAATTGTTTCTATGGTCGCTACGCTCCCTTGTCTTACTTTACTACTACACTATATTGATGTATAAATAGCGACTTCTCTACAAAACAAACTACCAATAATTTATAAAAAGATAGGAGGTGTACTATGGTAGATGATTATGTAGATACAATGTGTTTGCCTTTTATGGTAAAGAATGAATTTAAAGACACAATATTTAATGATTTTAAAAATGGAATTGTTAATGGTGTTCATAAAAAGTGGAAATGTAGAAAACTGAAAAATCCAAAAACAAAAAGAAAAATCTACTTAAAAGGCAACAACAGTTTATTCTTCTACTATAAAGGTTATGACATATTTTACAAAAGAACCTATTCATTTACTGGAAGATATGTAAATTACAGTATGTTATATAGCCATTATAAATATAGAGATGACTATATTTATATACATTTACAACATAATGCAATTAAGGGCAAGAATGCTGATACAATTTATGATGATGTTTTAATGCTACTAGAAAGCATTGGAATTAACTTAGAAATGTTACAGATAGTAAGAAAAATCAATAGAATTGATTATAAACGTGATTCGGAATGTGAATATAATTCACTTGCTGAAAAACAAGCTAGTCTTAGTATTATGAGTAAATTACCAACAGGTGTAAGAGGTGTCAACTTAGAAACATACGAAACCGCTATAAAATATAAGCCTATAAGTTCGTGTGGAATAGAAATCATTGTTTATTTCAAAGATGAACAATTAAAAAAATTAAAAAAGAAGCGGAATAAAGATAAATATAAAAGAATTTGAAAATGTTATTAGAGTAGAAGTTCGAGATAAAAATAAACGTTTAAATTACAATATAAAAAATACTTTTAAAATGGATAAGACAATAGATAATTATTATCGAGAAAATATTGCAGATGAACATTTTACAAGATATGTAGAAACTATCTTTTATACTGAACCATTTTATCGAATAGACTATGCTCTACTTGCAATAAAGACTGATAAAAGATTAATAGAAACAGAAGCGGAAAAGTTGTGTAAATTAGTTACAGACGTTTACGAAAAAGGCTTTACAAGAGCAAAAACAGAATATAACTATTGTGATGATACATTTGAAAATCATATAAAACTTTTACGCAGTATTGGAATTAACCCCTTAACATTTGATGAAGATATTGATATTCCATTTCTACTTAACTTTACAACTAAAGAAGTATGTAGAGATTTTACAATTTATGATGGAGAACACGAGGAATTAAAATATAAATACTATGATGAATGGGGTTTTACAATAGACTAAAAGTATAAAGGAGAATGATATTATGGAAGTAACAAGAAATATCTTTAGTGGCTAAGAAAACAACTAAAAAAAATAATATATTTGTATCCAAAAAGCAAATGAAATAATTTTAAAGTATAATATGTATTCTTGCATATTAATACGATATTACCATATTACCATATTACCATATTCGAATCTTATGGGTAGTTAAATATTTGACAATTAATAAAAACGATGCTAAATTTATATTGCTTAAATATTAGCATAAGTGTTTTTAGATACCAATATACTTTAATAGATAACTTTTAGAATGGTATTGTTTGAATAAAATATTATTAACTATACCTATTTAGGAGCGTATGGTTTAAATGAAAAACAAAACACTTTTGTTAAACTTACAAAAAGGAATTGTAAAAGAACTTTGTTCAAAAGGCTTGCTGACAGAAGAACAAACAAACGTTGCTATAAAAGAATTTGAACAAATATATGAAAAAAATATTATAGAAAAGGAAGTAAAAAAAGATGAAAAGAGCAGTAGCATATTGTAGAGTTTCTACAGATAAGGAAAATCAATTACACTCATTAGAAAATCAAAAAAAATATTTTGCAGAATATATTTCAAACGATAAAGAACTAGAATTTGTTGGAATATATGCAGATGAGGGAATTACTGGAACAAACATAAAAAAACGTGAGGAATTTAATAGAATGATATTAGATAGCAAAATGGGTAAGTTCGACGTCATTTTTACAAAGTCTGTAAGTCGTTTTGCAAGAAATATTTTAGATTCTGTTGGATTCGTGAGAGAATTAAAACAAAGAAATATTGAAGTAAGATTTATAACAGATGGAATAAAGTCGTTTGATAATGATGCTGAATTGAGACTAGGTTTACTTGCTACTTTTGCACAAGATGAAAGTCGCCAAACATCTGAAAAGGTGGTTAATGGGCAATCCGTTAGTATGAAAAATGGTGTAGTGTTTGGCTCAAATACTATGCTAGGCTATAATATAGTAAAAGGTCAAATGACAGTTAATGAAGATGAAGCACCAATCATAAGAAGTATATTTCACAAATACTTAATTGATGGTAAGGGAGCTCATCTTATTGCTAAAGAATTACAAGAGGAAGGAATAAAAACTAAACGTGGTGGAAATAAGTGGACTAATGCTTCGGTATATAAGATACTGAAAAATGAAAAATATTGTGGAGATTTAATTCAACAAAAGACATATACTCCAGATTTCTTATCTCATAGTAAGAAGTACAATAAAGGGGAACGTGAATTTGTAAAGATAGAAAATCATCACGAACCTATTATTGACAAAGAAACTTTTAATAAAGTACAAGAAGAAATAGCAAGAAGAAAAGCGAAAGCAAATGTAGATAATTCAAAACATTCAAATAGATATGCTCTATCTGGAAAATTGAAGTGTGCAAGTTGTGGATGTATGTATGTGAAAGGCGATAATAGAAAAAGAAAAGACGGAACAATAAGGAGGTCGTGGATTTGTGCTGAAAAGCATAAATACGGAAAAAAACGTATAAATTTACAAAACGATTACATAGGTTGTGATAATGAAAATGTAAATAATGACATAGTTTTAAATGCTTTTAATCAGTTGATGCAGAAGATAACAAAAGAAGATAAACAAGAAATTGTTAATAATACACTAAAAGTTATTTCATCTAACATCAAAAAATGTACTTCTTTAAATACAGATGAAGAAAGACTTTGTCAAAAAAAAGAAAAATTAGAAACACAAATAAAAAAAGCTATTAGTTTATGTATAAACGAAGTTATCACAGAAGATGAACTAAAAGAGCAAAAGAAACAATTAGAGAATGAATTGAGTTTAGTTAATAAAGAACTGGAGAGCATACAAAACAAACAAGAACTTTTAAATAATACAGAAACTTTATTAGAAAATATAAAAAAGTCAATGAATGATATGTTAGATTTTCAAAGTGTGAGTGATGAAATATGTAAAGAAGTTTTAGAAAAAGTTATTGTAAAAAATAAGAATGAATTTGACTTTTATATAAAGGGGTATAGCACCCCTTTCTTTAAAAATTATGATGGTGTCATATCACTTACTCCGTTGGTACAGAAGAATTAGTTCCTTAATGATGTCAATAGCTAAAGACAATCTTTACAATTAGCTATTGACTGTAAAATATGATGTTAACAAATTTGCAATTTTATGTAAAATATGATACACTTATATATAGTAACTGTAAACTTTTATTTCAGTCTTACTTAATGTAAGTAGAAAGGTGACTTTATGAAGAATATCTTATTTGTACCTTATCCAACTTTTTCTAATGCTAAAAATATTTACTTTAAATTGGAGATTCTTTATTGTACAGAATCTACCAATAAAGTAATTGGAAAGTGTTCGGCGATTTTTGTGAGAGGTACTCTTACAGAAAAAGAACATTTTTCTTATTTTAATCCTTATCTGTATGATGAAGAAGAAGCAGTAAAGAAAGGTATAACAGTTGACGATAAGGATGCTCTTAAAGAGTGCTCTATCGTTGCAGAAGCAGTTTGGGGATAATTTATCATCCCCTCTTTTTATTTTTTTAGAATCTTCGGATATATATGTAATTCAAAATTGGTAGCATCTGAATCTTTTTTTATAGCTTTTTCTGTTTTTAGATATGTAACTTTAGTAATTATACTTTTTAATAAAATATTTCTATCTTCAGCAGTTTCTAGTTTATAGTATAAGTCAATTACATTTTCTAATTTAGGTATCATCAATTCTTTTTCATTTTGCATTTCTGTATTTTTTTGTAATAATAAATTGTATTCTTCTAATCTATTTGCTAAGTTTTGAATGTTATCTTTTATAGATTTTGAACGATTTATAAATTCATCATTACTATAAATACCATTTTCTAGGAAATTATAAATTTTGTCAAGTTTTATATTTTCTTTTTCTAATTCTTTTTTAGTAAAGGTGATAGATTTTTCAATTATTTTGTTATTATCAGCACTTGAATCATCTTTTACATTATAATTTATTTTGTAATTCTCAAGCCAAATTTTTAATGCTTCAATAATTTTATTTTCAACAATATAAAGTTTAGAACTTATATTATCACATTTAGAATTAGAACATATAAGTGTTGCAGGTTTATCAGCTTTTGCATAAGGTCGTCTTTGCATTGGCTTGCCACATTTCTCACAAAACACTAAACCAACTAATGGATTTTGAATAATATTACTATGTTTAACTTTTGGAGTATTTTGTTTTCGCTTTTCTTGGACTAGTTCCCAAGTTTTATTATCAATAATAGGCTCATGTAATCCATTATAAATTAAATAATCTTGATTACGAGGTCTGCTAATAATAATATGTCCATTTTTCGTTTTCTTTTTTTGTTTCCTTCTATTCCAAACAATTTTACCAATATAGGTAGGATTAGAAAGAATATCTTTTGCAGAAGAAATAGTCCATTCATTTGAAATTCTAGGTTTTAAATTCATATCATTTAATTGCTTTACAACAGAACCTATAGTATTACTCTCAAATGTATATAGTCTAAAGATTTCTTTAACAATAAGTGCTTCATCTTGATTTATAGATAAGGTATAACCTTTAGAATCTTTTAGTTTAACTCTATCATATCCAAAAGGAGCAATATTTCCCACAAATTTACCTTCAGAAACAGACATTTCACGACCTCTTTGCAAACGCCTATTGATTGTCTTATATTCTCTTCTAGACATAAATAAGCCAAATTCAAAATATTCTTCATCAAACTCATTATCTGGGTCATAGGTTTTAACAGGTGTAATAATTTTTGTATGAGAATATTTAAAAGCCTTTGAAACTCTACCTTGATCAGCAGTATCACCACGAGCAAGTCTTTCTACTTCAACAACTAAAATGCCAGTCCATTTTTCATTTTCAACATCTTTCAAAAGTTTTTGCATTTCTTTTCTTTCACTAATAGTTTCACCACTTACAACTTCTCTATAAATTTTTGAAATATGTAGGTTTCGTTTTTCAGCTAAAGTAGTTAAAATTTTCTCATGTCTTGCTAAAGTTTCGCCTTCTCCATACTTTTCAGACTCTATATCTTCTCTTGATTTTCTTAAATATATTGCATATGTGCCATCTTGCACATTTCCTCCTTTCCTTGTAATTTGTCTTTAACTTAGCCTTATTATATCTGTAATTGCAACAAATTACAACAAAGAAGGATTTATTTTTTTTATTAAATTAACAATAACATTATCTATATATTCTTTTTGATTAGTCGTATTTTCTACAATATAATCATCATAAAATTTTACTTTAGTATTTTCTAATATGTATTCTTCTAATAACATATAAATCGCCTCTTTAAAATTTATGAGAAAACCATAAAAAAATACCCAAGACAAACTTGTCTTGAGCAAATTTATATTTTTTCTATGCTAACATTATATGATGGGCAATTTATAAAATCAATTCCCTTTTATTTCCCTTTTTTCTAAATTAGTTAGTAATAGAAATAAGATTTATTTAAATAAGATAAAAGTAGAAAATAAATTCTTGCAAATACGATAATTTTATGTTAATATTAGTTTAAAGTTAGCAAAAAATAAAAATAGAAAGGATATGATTATATGAATTCTAAATATGTTGCTATTGCAGTTACTACTGAATGTAACTTGAAATGTCCATATTGCCAAAGTACAGGAGAAAGTATTCCAAATGTGCAAGGTATGTGGGATTATAACCGGTTAAGAGAAGTTATAACAGCTTTTTTAGAAGTTGGTTATAGGAATTTTAGAATTACAGGTGGAGAACCTACCACAGTTCCATATTTAGGAGAATTATTAGATTTTCTTCTACAAGATTCTGATGTGAAAGTACGAATAAATACCAATGGTTGTGATATAGAAAAATATGTAGACCATTTAAGCTCGCAAACAGAAGTAATATTTAGTGTAGATGGATTAAAAAATGTTTTTTCTCCTAAAAGGTTAACAGATGAGTTACTAAGGAAAATACAATATTTGCAGTCAAAAAACATTTCAATAAGACTAAACTGTGTAGTTACAAAACACAATTCCAATGAAATACTTGAATTAATACAATTTTGTTCTAAAGAAGGATTGAATTTAAAATTGCTTGATTTGTCTCCTAGAACAGACTATCAGGGAAAAATTCAGAATGATTTTTGGAATAATAACTACTTTGGATTAAACAAATTGTGTATTCCTTTTCCTAAGGTTGCTTCGGAATTTAGAACCAGTATGATAAAAAAGGGAACAGGAATACCTATGAGTGGATATAGTTTAGGAAACGGACATTGGCTACAAATAAAGGATTCTAGTAAGAAACCTTATTATGCTTTAGTATGTAAGTATTGTCCTTATAAAGATAATTGTATAGAAGGTGTATTTTCTCTTTCATTATCTGTTGGTGAAATTTTAAGAGTAGCCAATTGTGTTAATCAAAATTATTGGATAAAACTTAGAGGTTTGAATCAAAGACAAATTGAAGAAGAACTAAAGAAAATGGAAAAAATCTTTTTTTAAGTAATAATTAAAAAACAAAAAGCGAGGGAAACCTCGTTTTTTCTAAATTATTTAAAAAACTTAGAATTTATAATAATATTAGAAATAGAAAATTATTATAATTTTACAAAAATTTGAATCTATAAAGAGTGATTTAATCCGTTATAACAATTCTAATGTGCTTTATAAAATCAAGTCAAGGTTAAAATGAATGTGCTATCGCACAACCTTGACTTAATTTTATAAGCACATTGTCTTTTCAGTTAAGAGGATTTAAGAATAAGTATATTTAATTAAGTAGACATAAGTACATTTCAAGAGCAAAATACCTCATTAGAAATGAGGGCAGGAAAGAGAGTGTTCACACATCGCTTATACACATTGAAGGACAAGCCTTCAAGAGTTAATAAAAGAACAAAAATTTTAAGCAGATATGATGTAGAAATTCACTGGGTGAACTGGTTCAAACCCGCTATTCTTCGTTGAAATTGGAAATAGTGAACTAAAAAATTAAAAAAGTTCACTCATTTTAGGCAAAAGTTCACCAAGTGTACTAAAAAATTTTCTGAAATTTTGTAAAACAGTTACCGAGGAATCCTCGATAACTAGTTATAATAATACAAATTACAAAAATTTTAAGCTTGTTCCAAAATGGAACAAGCTCACTTTGTGTACTTAGTATTTGTGAAAATTTGTTAAAAAGTATTGATTTTACAAATAAAATAACGTATAATGAATATAATAGTAGTGGATATTTAATATCTACTATAATTAAAAATGTGAGTCGCAACCCTATTTGCGTCGAATAAATGGATAGGTGAAAAAATGTGAACCGCAACCCTGCTTGCGAGATATAAATGTGCAGGTGGAAAAATGTTAATTATAGTAAAATGTGGGGTCTATAAAATTAATTTAGATCCCATATTTTCATAAAAGGAGTTAAATAATAATGATAATAGAAGATGGAAAATTTTATTTTATAAAAGATGAGTTTTTTGATATATTTAAAGATTATAAATTGATGGAAAACAAAGAATGCGGAAATAAAAGACCTTGCTACTTTTGTTTTAGAGATAGAAAAAATAAAGAAATAATATGGTTTGTTCCAATATCGACTAAATATGATAAATATAAAAAGATATATGAGAATAAAAAATTGAAAGTTGGAAACAAACCAGTATATAATTTTGTTTTTGGTAATGTGTTAGGTAAAAAAGCTGTATTTTTAATACAAAATATATTTCCAACAACAGAAGAATATATATTAGAAAAATATACAAATTCAAATATAGATGTAGAAATACCTACAGTAGTAAAAAACGAAATTATAACTACTGCATTAAGAGTTGTGAGACTTGCAGAAGAAGGCATACATATTCCATTTTATAATATTGTTGAAATGAGAAATATTTTGTTAAAAGAATAAAGAATAAAAAATATCATATGTGCAGAAATTGCACATATGGGCAATAATAAAAAAACAGTAAATTATAAGTTATAATAATTTAAAACGAAAATAAACTTAATCCGTTCACTTAGTGTACTAGTTTAATGCACCAAGTGAACTTATTTAAATTTATAGTATTTTACAGCCAATAGTACTAGATTTTTTGTAATTGACATCATCATGGTACAGAAGAATTAGCTCACTTAGAAATGGTTGGAACAATAGTGCACCAATTAACAGATGGAGCTTCTATCGAAGAAATAGAAAAGGCAGGATTAAGTGCTTACTATACAGACCATGGGGTGGGTTTGGAATATATCCTAAAAGAATTTAACTAAATAAACGATTTAAAAAATTAAAAATTTCTTTTTTATGAACTTCAAAAAATAAATTAGAATTTTGTTTTCCACTAATTATGTATCTAATATAAATTGTATTGTGTTTTTCTGAAACAACATAAATTATTCGATAATTTCCACATATTCGTTCTCGATAATACTTGTCCGAAATTTCAGGAACATATCTTCCAATATATGGAGCATCTTTTATTGAGTATATAGTAGAGTATATTTCATTTATAACTCTATTAGCATAGTTAGTGGAAATCTTTAATGTGAACTCTGTGATATTTTCAATATTACTTTGAGCTCTATTTGATATTGAGATTTCCATATTTTTGCATCAACCTCGCTTTCGATTCTTCAATAGTCATAACTCTACCATTTTTTATATCATCTTCACTTTCTTTTAATGATATGAAGAAAAGTAAATTATATATAAAATCATATAGAGTATTTTCTTGCGTATTAACTTGACTTAAAGTTTTTTTCATAAAATCCATTTTGATGACCTCCTTTTAATTTGTATTTTTATTTTCAAGCATTTCTTTTAAAGTTTCATAATTAAAATGCTTATCAGTACCTGGAATAATAGTTGTTTCATCTTCACCATACCTTTTAATATATTCCATCATAAGTTTAAATACCATTTCAGTTGGTTCTAAACCATCGAAATAATCTTCTGGTACAGAGTTAACAATATCTATCATTCGCTGTTTTACATCTGCCATAAAGTTTAACTCCTTTCTCTTAAATTTATAAATAGTATATCATAAACTTGGGTAAATTACTACAAATTTTATGTGAATAATTTGTAAAATTCATACAATATACTAAAAATTCCAATGAATTACAACATCTTGTGAATTTGTTTTTTTGTCCTTTTCT
>CANPDB010000054.1 GCA_947572725.1 uncultured Clostridium sp.
AAAAATGAACCCTCCTTATTAAACTTTTTTGTATAATAATTTGGGTTCACTTCAAAAGTTGGGTTCTTTTATCGATTTTTCGATTTACTGTTCATACTTAATATTACGTACTCGCTCCCAGAAGTGTATATATTAATTTTTTTAGGCTCCCCCAAGTAATTCCTACTCGTATCCTCCTAAAAAATTGAATATATAAACTTCTTCGCGCTATTTTAAGTTATTTAGTCTTAACAGTAACTAATATAAAACTAAAAAAGTTGCCATTTAAACCCAGAACTAGTGGCAACATTTAATAAAGTTGCCAAAAAGACACGTCCCCAATGGCAATTTTTTGCAATAAATGTCGAATTTTGCGATGAAAAGTTCTTTACAAATGTAAAAAAATGTATTATTATAATACAAGAAATTAATTTCAATCAAAAAATTTAAATTCAAATTAATTCAAAATTAAATCAAATTTTTTCGAAAAAATAAAAACTTACAAATTTCAATTAAAAAGTTTCAAGCAAAAAATTAAAATCTAAAATTCAAAATCCAAAATATAAAATTTTAAATTTTAAATTAACAATATAAGGCTAAAAACAAAGTTTGAACTTAAAGTTAAAAATATAACACAAAGGGAGATGATATATGTATATTTAAATTTAGTACGACATATGTAAATGTAGTCAGTTTTTTTATATCGATTATTATTTTTATTATAATTAATTACATTTATTTAAACCAAGATTTATTTATTCACAAAGCTGAATTAAAGGCAGGCTTTACAGCAAGTCAAAAAGTGGAAAATCCCCAAAATCAATTAAATAATTTAGAGAACAATATTGAAAATAATGTTCAAAATAGTGTTCAAAATAATATTCCTACCAATGAAAATAATAATAATCAAATTACTAAAGAAGGTAATTGGTATGTAGAAATACCAAGCATTAATTTAAAAGCAGAAATTGCAGAGGGAACAACAAAAGAAATAATGGATAAATTTGTAGGTCATTTTGAGGAAACTCAAAAAATAAATGGAAATGTTGGGTTAGCAGCTCATAATAGAGGATACGAAAGAAATTATTTCTCAGATCTTAAAAAGTTAAAAGATGGAGATAAAATAATTTATAGATATCAAAATTTTATAAAGGAATATGCTGTGACAAAACATTTTATTATAAAAGATACAGATTGGACCATTTTAGAAAATACAGAAGAAAATCAAATAACACTAATAACTTGTGTTGAAAATCAAAAGGAATACAGAAGATGTATACAAGCAGAAGAAATTAAATAAAAAAATATAATAAATCATATATATAATTGTAATATGAAAGGAGATAAAATCATATTGAAGAGAAAAATAATTAAACAAATTGTACTAGTATTAATGATATTAGCATTTAACACATTAAGTTTTATAAATTCAGTTAATGCAAGTAATATAAATAGTGCACATATGCACTCAATAGGTGACTGCGGAGAACTATTAACATATAAAGGAGTTGTAGTAAAATCAGACTATGTAGTATACAATAAAGATGGGGTAAATTACCCAGCATATTGTATGGATAAAACTAAAACAGGAGCAAACACTACAGGATATACTGTTTCTGTACAAGACTCAATGAAAGATGTAAGATTATGGAGAATAATAATTAATGGACATCCATACAAATCAATACAACAATTAGGAGTAGCAAATAAAGAAGAAGCATTTGTTGCAACAAAACAAGCCGTATATTGCTATATACACGGAAATCAGGTATCAGACTATGCACCAATTGGACAAGCAGGACAACGAACATTAAATGCAATGAAGAAAATTTTAAATGATGCAAATAATTCAAATGAAAGCAAAATTTCTAGTACAATAAAAATTGATAAAAACTCAAATAAATGGGTACAAGATAAAATAGATAAAAATTATATATCAAAAACATACCAAGTAGTAGCAGGTGCTAATATAAAAAATTATAAAATAACTTTAACAAAAGAAAATGGACAAGACCTTGGAGGAATTAAATTAACAGATGAAAAAAATAAAGAAAAAACAGAATTTAGTCCAAATGAAAAATTTAAAATATTAATACCACTAAAAAATATGAAAGAAGCAGGAAAGTTTTCATTAAAAGTAGATGCACAAATAGCAACAAAGCCAATATTATATGGTGTAGCACCTAATAGCACTGCACAAGATTATGCTTTAACAGGAGCAACATATGAAGATGGTACAGGAAGTATACAAGATGAATATTTTAAAAATGATACAAGAATTATTATTTTAAAACAAGATGCTCAAACTAAACAAAAAATGCAAGGTGTTGAATTTGAATTACTAGATGAAAATAAAAATAGAGTATATAATGACTTGAAAACAAATCAAGAAGGAAAAATTCAGGTAGATAATTTAGTACCAGGTACATATTATTTAAGAGAAACTAATACAAAAGATGGATATTTAAAATATGATGAATTAATAAGAGTAGATGTTAAATTAAATGAACAAGTAACAATTACAGTAAATAATAATAAAGAAGAAAGACCAGTAATTGAAACAAGTAGAAAAGATATAGAAGTTACACAAGATGTAGTAACTTCAAAAAGTGAAAAAGAAACTGAAATTGTTAAAGAGAATACAAATCAAGCAAAAACTACTACTCAAGAAAATACAATAGTTCACACAACAGAGAGTGTGAAACAAATTAAAAAATTGCCTGTTACAGGTATGTAAAACAAAAAAAGGTATATAAGATAAAACTTGTATGCCTTTTAGAATGTTAAAAAAGTATATAAATATTTTGTTCAATAGTCTTTTATTTTCTAAAAAAATATTATAGAATATATATAATTTATTTTATATTTTGAATAATAAGATAGAAATATTTAAATAATATAAAAAATAAGATTTATTGTACATAAAAATTAAAAATGAAATATTTATGTATATTCAATACAAATAAAATTTATTAATTATATTGATTAGAAAAAATCAAATATATATAATAAAAAAGAGGGAGAGAAACAAATGAAAAGGAATAAAGGAATAACGTTAATAGCATTAATTATAACAATTATAATATTATTAATACTAGCAGCAGTGGCAATAGTAACGCTAACAGGGGAAAATACACTAATTCGGAAAAACACAAGAAGCATTAGAAAAAACTAATATAGCAAATGCAAGAGAGGAATTACAATTAAAAATATTAGAGTTTGAAACAGATAGAATTTCTAGAGGAGAGAGTACTACAATAGATGATTTAAATGAATATTTAAAGAATAATACTGGAATAACTACTAAAAAAGAAAGTGACACAAATGGAATTATCACTATAGATAAATATTCTTTTAGAATAAATGAAAAATTAGAAATAGTAGAAGAATTAGGTATATTAACAGAAAAAACAGAAGTAACATATGTAGTAAATTCTACTAATGAAAACGTAGAAAATATTACTATAGTAATAATTAACAATACTGGAATAGCTAAAGTAGTTACACCAGAAAATTTAGAGATAGTTCCGACAGAAGAAAAGACAAAATTGTCTATAGATTATACAATTACAAAAGGACAAGAGTATATATTTAAAATACAAAAAGAGGGAGAAAATGAGTTAGAAGAATTTATTTTAAAAGATGATACAGTTGAAATAAATCAGACTGAATCATATTTATATCCAATACTATATGATACTGGAGTAGAGATAAATAAATATATCACAATAAATTATGGAGACAGCAAAAATAATTATTATAGTTTAGATAATGGAGAAACATGGATAGAATATACTGGTAATATAAAAATAAACAAAGAAACTACTATACTTGCAAAATCAAAAGATAGCAATAAAATAAATAAAATTTCAAAGCAAGAAATAAAATTAGAATTAGCAAGTAATGCTTTACCAAATAAGGCTTATGATGGAAATATTTCAACTAAAGTAGAAGCAGTAACTAGCAATGATACCGCTCAGATTATAAATATAGATCCAAGTATGTGGGAAAGAAACGTATTATTATATATTTATACACATGACAACCATGGAAGAGTTTCAATATATTTATATAATGAAAATGGAGAGTTATTATCAAGTACTTCTAATAATACTCCTAGTAATAAAAAGTGGTGGAAGAAAGTCACAATACCAACTAATACAAAACAAATGAGCATTGTATTACAATACCCTAATGCTGAGTTATATGAAATACAAGTAGAAAATTAAAAAATATCTTAACAAAACTGTATTGAGTTTTAAGAATTTATAATAGGAATTTTTAAAACTCTTTTTCTATTTATTTCTTTTAAATAATTTTTTGTATTCCAAATAGAATACATTTTCTTGATTATGTACAAAATTATTATTACAATCGCTTTAAATTTAGTTATGATTGTGTTTCTATTCAGACTAAATAACTTAAAATAGCGCGAAGAAGTTTATATATTCAATTTTTTTAGGAGGATACGAGTAGGGATTACTTGGGAGAGCCTAAAAAAATTAATATATACACTTCTGTGAGCGAGTAGTTTTACATATAAAAACTGTCATAACTAAATTTAAAGCGATTGCGATATTTTTATTATATAGGAAAAATTGATTTTTCCTATATAATAAAAATACATTCTACACAAATTTGCTAAAGCAAATTTGGCGGACGAACAACGAACGTGGCATAAGAATAATCTAAAAGGTCAAAAATTTTAAAATCATGCCACTGTTGTTCTTGAAAAAAAAATAAAAAACAGATATAATGAGTACGATATATAAAAAGGAAAAAAGAGGAGAAGATAAAAATGTTTTCACAAATACTAATCTTAATAATTTTAATAATGCTAAACGCATTTTTTGCTGCAAGCGAAATAGCATTTATAACATTAAATGACGCAAAAATAGAAAAACAAGCAAAAGAAGGGAATAAAAAAGCAAAGCAAATAGAAAAAATGATAAAATCACCAAGCAAATTTTTAGCAACAATACAAATAGGAATAACATTAGCAGGATTTTTATCAAGTGCGTTTGCATCAGATGCATTTGCAGAAAAGCTAGCACCAATGCTATATCAATTAATTCCGGTCATAAGTTTAGGAGCATGGAAAAGTATATCAATTGTTATAATAACAATTATACTATCATTCTTCACACTAGTATTTGGAGAATTAGTACCAAAGAGATTTGCAATGAAATACTACGAAAAAATATCATTTGCTACAATTGGAATAATAAGAACAATTGCAATTGTAACAGCACCATTTGTTAAATTTTTAACAGTTGTAACAAATGCAGTTTCAAAATTATTTGGAGTAGGAGAAAACGAAGAAGAATCTGTGACAGAAGAAGAAATAAAAATGATGGTAGACCAAGGAGAAGAAAAAGGAACAATAAAAGAAGAAGAAAAAGAGTTAATAAACAATGTATTCGAATTCAATGATATAACAGTATCTGAAATAATGAGACATAGAAAAGATATATTTGCAGTTGATATAAATATAAGTAATGAAGAATTAATTAGCGAACTTTCAAAAGAAGATTATAGATATAGTAGAATACCTGTATATGATGAAACAATTGATGAAATAAGAGGAATATTATATGTAAAAGATGTATTAAAAAATATCAATAAAAAAACATTTAGAGTTAAAAATGTAATGAAAGAAGCATATTTTGTATCACAAAATAGATTAATTAATGAAGTTTTTAAAGAATTACAAAAAAATAAAATACAAATGGCAATTATTATAGATGAATATGGTGGAACGGCAGGAATTATAACAATGGAAGACATTTTAGAGGAATTAGTAGGTGACATTTATGATGAATATGATGAAGAAGAAAAAGAGTTTGAAGAAATAGATAGTAACACTTATATTTTAAGTGGAAGTATGACAATAAATGATGTAAATAAATTATTAGATGCAAAGATACCAGAAGGAGACTATGATACAATATCAGGATTTTTACAGGATAAACTAGGTAGAATTCCAGAAGACGAAGAAACTCCAATAATTGAAACAGAAGAGGTTACTTATAAAATAGAAGAATATGAAGACAAAAGAATTTTAAAAATAAAAGCTTGCAAAAATAATCAAGAGCAAGAAGCAGATGAAGAAGCAGAAGAAACAAATGAATAAAAAGGAAGGTAAATTAAATGAAAAAAACATTTAGAATTCGTATAGCTATAATAACTATTATAGTAATAAGTATAATAGCATTTTGCATTTACAAATTCATCCAAAATGATAGTAAAAAATATGAGATAGCAAAAGTAAATGAATACAATTATTTTTTGTTAAAACAAAATAATTTATATGGAGTAATAGACAAAAAAGGAAATACAATTATAAATGTACAATATGATGACATCAAAATACCTAATCCTGAGAAGGCGATATTTATATGCTATAAAGGCAAAGACACTAAAGTATTAAATGCAGAAAAACAAGATATTTTAACACAATATGAAAAAGTAGAGCCAATAAGATTAAAAAATATTGCAAGTGACTTAATGTACGAAAAAAGTGTATTAAAATACTATGAAAATGGAAAATATGGACTAATAAATTTTGAAGGAAAAAAGATAACAAAAGCAATTTATAATGAAATTGACAGCCTTCCATATAAAGAAGGAGAGTTAATAGTAAAACAAGACGAAAAATATGGTGTTATAAATATAAAAGGAACAGAATTAGTTAATATAGAATATGATCAAATTTCAGTAGATGGATATTACACAGAAGAAAATCAATATAAATATGCAGGATATATAGTATCAAACAAAACAAACGAAGGATATCGATATGGATATATTGACTACAATGGAGAAATATTAGAAGAAATTGAGTATAATGAATTATCAAGAGTTACAGACGTAGAAGATAACGAAAATGTTTATATATTATGTGCAAAAAATGGCCAATATGGAATTACTAAAAATGGAAAAGAGCTAATTCAAAATGAATATCAATCAATAAATTTTAGTAAAATAAATAATTTATTCCTTATTGAAAAAAATAAAAAATATGGAATTACAGATTTAAATGGTAAAATAATTGTACCAGTAGAATACAAACAAATTGATACCCTTGGAATTTACTTATATGCAAACAATGAACAAGGAACCACAGTATATAATAGTGAAGGAAATGAAGTAAATATAGATGCAAACATAGGAATATTAGACACAGCAAACGACAAATACAGAATAAGAATTAATACAGAAGAAAACGCAAAATATGGAGTTATTGGAAAAGACGGGAAACAAATAATAGAAGAAAAATACAATTATATAGAATACTTATATGACAACTACTTTATAGTAAGTAACGAAAATTCAAAATTAGGAATTGTTGACGATAAAGACAATATAAAAGTAGAAATTATAAATGACTCTGTACAAAAAATAAAAGACACAAATATAATTCAAACAACAATTGGACAAACAACACAATTATTTTCAAAAGAAATGAAAAAAGTATGTGAAATGGAAAACGCTATTATAGAAGAAAACGAAGATTACATTAAAATATATAATAGTGAACAAACAAAATACTTTAATCAAGATGGAAAAGAACTGAAAAACACAGAAGTGTATAAGAACAACACACTATACGCAGAAGAAAACAACGGTAAGTGGGGATTTTCTGATATAAATGGGAATATGAAAATAGGGTACAGATATGAAAAAGTAACAGAATTTAATGAATATGGATTTGCAGCAGTGAAGCTAAATGGAAAATGGGGCGCAATAGATGAACAAGGAAAAGAAGTGTCTAATTTAGTGTACGAATTTAAAGATGATGTAATTCCATCATTTATAGGAAAGTATTATAAAGTAACATATGGATTTGGAGAATTCTACTTTACAGATCAAACTTAGGTCAAAGTTGCCAACAGTTCCGGGTTTAAATGGCAACTTTTCTAATTACTATTGGTAATAGGATTTTTGGTAATTTTATTATTAACAAAATATACACTTGATTGTATTAACATCAGAAATCTAAAGAGATGGATATTATAAATTGAATATGCAATAAATTGTCTTTATTCTTTCTACGAATTAAACCATAAGTTCACTATTGATAATTATAATTTTAATAATGAAAACATTACTTATAGACAATTAATTGAGGAATATAAAAGAGTATATAAATCAGTTATGAAGAAGAAAGAGGACAAATATTTGTTTCCAAGAATTATAAATTAATTAACTGACTCTTTTGGCCATCGGTTTTGGATTTAAATGGCAACTTTTAACTGAAAAATTTAATTTATTTGATGGTGAATAATATCGATTGACTTGAGCAAAAATATATAGTATAATAGCGATAGTGTAAATATAATGATCGGAATTTATTATGTATCAGATAAGTTATATATGAGTTAAGAGAAAATAAAAAGGCCATATATATGCGAAATCTGTTAAATTTGTATAAAAAATTAAAGTAAATTAGATCAAATTAGTTTAAAACATTAAACTAGTTTTTTTATTGAATAGGTGATATACACAATATATAATTTTTAATTTTATACAACAAAGTGAAAATGAAAGATATATTTACTATTTTTAGTTTTACAAAGTAAGACCAAAAATATTTTTCTTATTTAATAAAAAGACAAAAGAAAGGAGATTTTATGTTAGAAGAGAAAAAAGAACAACAAGAAAATAACGGAAAGAAAAGAAGAAGTACAACAAGAAGTACTACTAAAAATGCTACAAGAAATACAAATATAGACGTAACAGGAGGTACAAAAATCAACCCAACAAGAAACACTACTAGAAATACAAGAAATACAACTAGGACAAGAACAACAAGAAATGTTAATAAAAATCAAGTTGCTGAAGTAGTAAAACAAGAAGGAGTTATAGAAGAAACAACAAAAACAACTAATATCACAAGAAGACCTTATCATAGAAGAAACACTAAAACAAATACTAGAAATAATGACAAAGAAAATACAATATTTAAAAAATCAAAATTAAAGATTATACCATTAGGAGGATTACATGAAGTAGGAAAAAATATTACAGTTTTTGAATATGAAGATGAAATCATTGTAGTAGATTGCGGATTGTCATTTCCAGAAGATGATATGCTAGGAGTTGATTTGGTTATACCAGATATAACATATCTAGAAAAAAACGTGGATAGAATTAAAGGTTTACTAATTACACATGGGCATGAGGACCATATAGGAGCAGTGCCATATTTATTGAAAAAAATTAATATACCAATTTATGCAACTAAATTAGCTGCAGGATTAATTAGAAATAAACTAGAAGAACACAAATTATTAAGAAGTACAAAATTAAAAGAAGTAATACAAGGTCAAACGATCAAGTTAGGAAATAACTTTAAAATAGAATTTATTAGAAGTTCACACAGTATACCAGATTCAGTAATGTTATCAATTACAACACCAGCAGGTACGATATTGCATACAGGAGACTTTAAAGTAGATTACACACCAATCGA
The DNA here is from genome assembly GCA_947572725.1 of uncultured Clostridium sp. Lineage (GTDB taxonomy): Bacteria > Bacillota > Clostridia > TANB77 > CAG-508 > CAG-269. The sequence goes on from CANPDB010000054.1 coordinate 9,455, forward strand.
TGGAAAATTAATGGACTTTGGAAGAATAGCAGAACTAGGAAATAAAGGTATTTTAGCCTTAATGTCAGACAGTACAAATGCAGAAAGAAAAGGATTTACAATGTCTGAAAGTTCAGTAGGAGAGGTTTTCGATAAATTATTTTTACACTGTACAAAAAGAATTGTAGTAGCAACATTTGCATCTAATGTTCATAGGGTACAACAAATAGTAAATTCAGCAGTAAAATATCAAAGAAAGATTGCTGTATGCGGTAGAAGTATGATTAATATGATACAAACAGCGAGAGAATTAGGATATATAGAATGTCCTGAAAACATATTTATTGATATTGATATGATTAAAAGTTATACAGATGATCAATTAGTAATAATAACAACAGGAAGTCAAGGAGAGCCAATGTCTGCTCTAACTAGAATGGCAGCAGGTGATCATAGAAAAGTAACAATAACACCAAATGATTTAGTTATTATTTCGGCTACACCAATTCCAGGAAATGAAAAATTTGTATCAAAAGTAATTGATGATTTGATGCAAATTGGTGCAGAAGTTGTATATAGTGCTTTAGAGGCTATTCATGTGTCAGGTCATGCTTGCCAAGAAGAACAAAAATTAATTTTAGCTTTAGCAAAACCAAAATATTTCATACCAGTACATGGTGAATATAGACAATTAATTGCACATAGTGAAACTGCTCAAAGTATGGGAATAGAAAAAGATAATATAATAATGATGTCTAATGGTAGAGTTTTAGAAATTAATGAAGAATCAGCAGAACTTACTTCAACTGTTCAAAGTGGTAGAATCTTAGTTGATGGATTGGGAATTGGAGATGTTGGAAATATTGTATTAAGAGATAGACAACATTTATCACAAGATGGTCTAATTGTTGTAGTGTTAACAATGGATTCAGCAACAGGAGAAGTGGTTGCAGGACCAGATGTTATATCAAGAGGATTTGTATATGTAAGAGAGTCTGAAAATATTATGGATGATATAAAATCTGTTGTTAGAAATGAAATAAGAAAGTGCGAGTCCAGAGGTGTTCGTGATTGGGCTACAATTAAGTCTACAGTTAGAGAAAATTTGAGAGATTATATTTTTATGAAAACAAAAAGAAATCCTATGATTATTCCAATAATTATGGAAGTTTAAAAAGATATAGAAATACCAAGTGTTTTACAAACTTGGTATTTTGAATGTGTGACCCATTGTTATCAATTTGCAGTTATTATATGCTTCATAACAGCATCATTAGTTTCAGGCAAATGAGAGTGGGGCAAGGATTGAAAAGTCTAAGCCCCCTTTTACTTATGTGATTTTAGTTATATAGAAGTGTTAGTTAAAATAAATTACTGTCAATAACTTTTGAAAATGTCCCAAAAATTTCTAAACATTAACGGAAAAATA
>CANPDB010000055.1 GCA_947572725.1 uncultured Clostridium sp.
ACTTGTTGGTCCCCACATTCATTCCTAAAAAATAATATATTATAACTCTTTAGCTTTCCATAGATTATTGGTGCGCTAAATTTATGTAATACATTTGTGTTCAATATTAGAAAGATAAAAATATATATTATCTCCATCTTCATCTTGTATTGTTTTATAAACACCTTGATTTGCATGTTTTTCTACATATTTTACATTCACTTTATTCCACTGTCTAATATCATCTTTTATTTTATATGTAGTATTAAGCCTATAATTAATACCTTCAACGCCTTCTGCCAACCATTCTGGTATATATGCACTGTTTTCTATTTCTACCTCTTCAACTTCTTGTATATTTTTCAGTATTTTTATTTCATCAATTCTGACTAAATCCTCATTTCTTCCTAAAGTAAAAGTCTCTGTACCATTTACTATATTTGTATATATTTTATCAATTGTTTCATCTTGTGCTTGTATATGTATAATTAAATTTACATTTAAAAGTTGATGAACATTTCTTGGCATTGCAGTTACTTTATCTTTTCCTTTATACATTCTCAAATTTTGATAATTACTAAATATACTTTCATATTCTCCTTGAATAGATATATTCATTGGAAAATATTCTCCTGGTTTTGCTTGTAATATTTTGTGAAACATTCCTATTACTGTTGAATATGGTGGTAATGGATATGTTTCTGCTACTTTATTAGCAAATGGCTTTTTATAACACGCTGTTTCTTGATAAAATTTAAGTTTTAAAATCTTCATTTATTTTAATCCTTGTACAATATATTTAGGTTTTTATAAAGGCTTCACCTATAAACCTATTTATAATAATTTATTACATCTTCTTTTAAATTTTTGAAAAACACCTCTATATTAGTTGTTTTCTCATCAAAACATTCTTCAATTTCATGTTCATTTTTAAAAGTATTTTTTAACATTCCAATCTCTGTATCATCAAAAATTACTCTGTCACCAATTGTTAAAGATGATGTATCTTGTAACATTTCTGTATCTATACTAAATTCTCCATCTTTTCCATTTAGTTTAATCCTTCCCAAATAGAATGGTGAATTTATGTCATACATTCCTCCAATTACAAATACAGGGCTTAAATTCTCCTCTCTACCTCTTATTTCTCTATTCAATACTTTTATAACATCTAATAATTGATGTACTCTTTTCGCCTTTTCTTCATTTGATATTTCAATATCTCCATCTATTCCTATTTTTTCTAAATCAATTGTTACTGTATATGTGTAATAACTTAAATGCTGTTCAATATTTGCAAGATTTGGAAATTCTCCAATTCTATCTGCTAAACCTTTATTATTTAAAAACTCCATATCACTTTTATAATCTTCTAATGATATTGCATTACTTAACCTAACAGCAGCACTTCTTATATTTGAGCCATCATTTTTAGCAGTTTTCATATAACCAAACAAATCCATTTCCTCTGAATCTTTAATAGTTAAATCTTCTTTAAACTGTACAGTTCCTTTTGATTTATCAACCACTTCTAAATTCCATCCAAACATTTTATTTGCAAGTCGTACAATATCATATCTTAATGCTTGTCTTGAAGCAAAAGTATACACACTTCCATCTCCTCTAGTTAGCTTCTTAAGTTCTGAAATATTTCCAATTCCCTCTCCATAATTTAAGCTTTGAGCTTTAAAAATCATCGTTAGTGATAATCCTTTCTTATTTTTAATACTTTCCATTTTATTCCTCCTTTTTGAGACACTTGGGACGGTCCTAAAATGTCTCATTTTTTTGTTTATTTTTGTCAAATCTTGTCTTTTTGATTTTTATATTTATATTAAATTTATTTTATTAATACTACATATTTTAAGATTTTTGTAGTGATATTAATCCTGATAAAAAACTATGGCCTATTGATTCAAAATCTAAATTTGTATCTTGCATTGTTTCTATAAATATTGGTGATACTTCTTTTCCAATAGACATATGAATTCTAATAATTATATCCATAAACTCTTGCCTTTTTCCTGATTTTATACTATTTAGCATTTTGTATGTATATCCATTTAGTTTGTTTTCTTCTCCTCTATTTTTTAATTCTTGATGAATTTCAATTCCTAATTTATATAAAACATACAGTTTATTATTATTTTTCTTTATTTCTTCATCCATTCCTCTTGCCTCCTTTTTTAATAAATTTAAAATCATTCTTGTTTGTATTGCTAAAAATGAATTATATCCATATGCATTTTCTTTTTTTATTTCATCTCTTAGTCTTTCATTTATCACATATTTGATATCTTTGTTCTTTAAAATGTAATCCACTATTTGCAGTTTATATCTATAGTCTTTTATATTAGCTAACGTACTTTTAGAATATTTAGTAAAAAATTCTGCTACATGTCTTTTTATATTAAAATACTCAATTCTACTATAAGCACCATATTCTGTTTCAAATTCTACTACAAATATATTATCTAATTGCCATTTACTTATTTTTTCATCTTGTTCAACAATATTTAATATTAATTGTGTATATGGGTTTTCTGTAGTATTGTCATACTTTGAATTATCTCCAAAATTATTATTAGTGTTTAATAATGTATTTACATTTGTATCATAATTTACAAAGCTTAATAGTTGTTTTTCTTTATATTCCCCATTTTCTTTTATCGTCTTTGTTATGTTTGTTATTCCAGCTGGTATGCAAAATAAGACTAATTTACAAATATCACATATAGGAAATTTTACATTTTGATTCCAAAAGAAGTTTCGAGCATTATCGCTGCTTATTGCTAATGGTACAAAATTTCCTTCTGAATAGTTTGTCGTTTTTCCAAATTCATTTTCACACATCGAACATCTTTCAATTACTTTTTCTTCTATGTATTTTTGTATTTCTTCTAATTTTTTTTCTTTTTCAATATAATCTTTTTTTATTTTTGAATATATTTTGTCTATTTCTTTTGTTATTCTTCCTTCTTTTTGTTTGTCTCCAATTTTGTCCTTTATTTCTTCTATAGTGTATTTTTCGTCTAAAATGTCTTGTATAAAACCTGTTTCTATAATATTGCTGATATAATCTATATACATTACCTCTTGTTGTTCTTCATAAGATAGTGATGTTTTTACTACATTTAGAAAGCTAGGTTGTCCATAATATGTGTTACTTAATATACTTTTAAATAAGTTTAAAGTTAATCTTTTATTTATATTTTCTTTTTGAATATCGCTTAATAAAATTTCTTTTATTTGCTCTATACCAACTGTTGTTTCTTCTTTATCTATTTTGTCATATGCCTCTTTCATTTCATTATAAATTTGCTCATCTATCTTTTTTATTTTATCTAGTTGTCTTTTTACAGTATCTTTTATGTACTTTTTATTTGATTTTATTTTATCTTTTATTTGTTTTTGTTCATCTTTGTCTTCTGATTGGGTTTCTATATTATTTTCTAAATATTCAAATGCATTTTTGGTTCGATTTATAACATTTTTAGATACATCATATCTATCATAAAAGTATTGAAAATAATATTTCTCGAAATTTTTTAAGTTTTCTGTATCAAATTCGATATAATTTTCGTTTACATCAGCAAAATTATCATCGTTGTGTTGTAATATTCTTAAAAAACCCATTACACCTGCATTGAAAAACCAATCATTTAAATATACTTTTGTTTTCAATTTTTCACCTCCTGTTTTAGATTATTTGAAACATTCCAAATCCTGCTGAATGTTTGCTTCCGCATTCCGGGCTTTGTATAAATATGTAAGCAATTCCTTGTTACCACTTATTTCAAATGTACCAGTAGAACATTCTAAACATTTTTCATAAAATTTGACTACAATTTTTTTAGGATTTATTGGTGTTATTTTAAAGTCATTAACTATTGTTTCTGGCAAATTGGTTATTTTTAACTGCTGTTTAATATTTATTTTTAAAACATCTTCAAACTCTTTATGTTTAGAAGAATAATAGAAGTCTTTATTGTTTTCTCTGTTTCTTACACACAAAGGAGATTGGAACTTTATTGCTATTTTATCTGATGTTATTTCTTTTTCCATTATCATTGATATATTTTTTAATATCCATGAGTTTCTGTTTAAAGCAAATTTTTTATTTTTTTGTTTGTTAAACGAATTGTATAAAATTATTGCTGTTTCATAGTTTTCTACTGATATGTTTAATTCAAATTGTTTATCTTCCAATATTATTTTTTCTTCTTGAATTTTAGTTTTTTTAAAATATGTTGAAAATGTGTAGTCTTTAATTATAGGGTCTTTTTCGTTGTAGAATTTCTTGTAGTATTGTTCGTTGTATTCTGATAGTGCAAGTTTGAAAAAGCTTATTATGTTTTTTCTGTATTGTATGGGTATTTCTGGATTTTCTAGTTCAAAATATAGCTTAAATCTCATGTTTTCACCTCCTTGCTTTGATATTTTCTAATATATTTATATTATTGAATTCTATTTTTTACTTATATAAGTAGTTTTAAATATTATATAGCACCAAATTTGAATAATTTGTCGAATTTTGTATTATTTTCTTTTTTTATGAGTTTTTCTCTCTATAATATATATAAAAAAAGCACCTACCCTTTGGTAAGCACTATATATTAGCATATTACAAAAAACGACAAATATATGAGACATTTTAAGACTGTCCCAAGTGTCTCATTAATTCATTTCAACAGTTCCTACAATACTATTTATATCTTTAATTTGATATTTCTTCATATAGTTTTCTATTCCTTTTATTGTGTTGATGCTAGTATATGGATCTATAAAATTGCCTGCTCCAATTGAAATTGCGTTCGCTCCTGCAAGCATAAATTCAATTGCGTCTTCTCCATTTACTATTCCTCCCATTCCTAATATTGGAATGTTTACTGCTTGTGCTACTTGGTATACCATTCGTACTGCTACTGGTTTTATTGCTGGTCCTGAAAGTCCTCCTGTGTTGTTTGCTAAAAATGGCTTTCTTTTATCTATGTCAATTTTCATTCCTAGTAATGTATTGATTAATGATACTCCATCTGCTCCTGCATCTTCTACTGCTTTTGCTATTGATGCTATGTCTGTTACATTTGGTGTTAATTTTACAATTAATGGTTTGTCTAATACTTTTCTTACTTCTGATGTTACCTGCTTTACACCTTCATATGTATTTCCAAATGCCATACATCCTGCTTTTACATTTGGACAAGATAAATTTAGTTCAACTCCATCAATGTCTAATGTATTTAGTATTTTACAAAGTTCTACATATTCATCTATGCTACTACCACAAGCATTTACTATAATTGCTGTATCAAATTCTCTAAGAAATGGTAAATCATTTTGTGCAAAGTATTCTACTCCTGGATTTTGAAGTCCTATACTATTTAACATTCCACTTGCTGTTTCACATACCCTTGATGGTCTATTTCCACTTCTTGGTTTTAGGGATGTTCCTTTTGTGATAATTCCTCCTAATTTGCTTAAGTCAAAAAAACTACTAAATTCTCTTCCATATCCAAATGTTCCTGACGCTACTGTTACTGGATTTTTCATTTCTATTCCTGCTAAATTAATTTTTGTATTCATAATTTTCTCCTCCATATTTTTCTATATGCTCTTCTATATTAATGTTAGAAATTTCTTCTATGAATTTTTTTATCCTTTCTAATTCCAAATATTTAGGTTTTCCTTGCAAAATATTCATATATTTCTTTGTTTGTTCTAATGGCTCTATTTTATAATATTGTAATAATGTCTTGTTTAAACAATCATAATCATAATAAAATGAGTCCTTATTTTTTAGCATTTCTGTTGTTTCTTCTTTAAATTTTTTATTATAAAAATAATCATCAACAATTAAATGTATTAAATATCCCTTCCAATAATCTTGTTTTATATCTACTTTAGAATCATTTAAAAAACTAGATATATTAATTCGATTTGCTTCTCCTTGCTCGTAATGTGTCTTATGTTTATTTGTTGATATTTGTGTCATATCTGTATTTAAATCTGGTGCAATTGTTCCATTTATAAATTCTTCTTCATTTTTTATTTGTAAAGGATGTTTTTTAATATATTGTTTTGCCACTGCTATGTGTATTGTAAATCCTGGCACTATATTTTCCTCCTATATTTCTACATCTTTAGCTTGAAAAACAGGTCCTGCCTTGCAAACATGCCAATATTCTGGTGCTTCCTTTGAACTTTTAGCTGTTTTTACAGCACAGCCTAAACATGCACCTAAACCACATCCCATTTTTTCCTCTAAAGATATTTGACAAGGAATGTCTTTTTCTACTGCTAATTTTTGTACAGCTTTTAACATGGGTAATGGTCCGCAAGCATATATTGAATCTATTTTTCCATCTTCTATATCTTTTTGTAAAAAATTTATAGCAAATCCTTTTTCTGCATAACTACCATCATCTGTTGTTATAACTAAATTGTTTGATACATTCTTAAATTCATTTTCTAATACTACATAATCTTTGCTTCTATACCCTAAATATATATTGACATTTTTATTGTCTTTTTTAGCATTTTTGGATAGCTCATATAGCGGAAATACTCCTATCCCACCACCTATAATACCTAAGTTATTATAATTTTCGTATTTAAATGTTCCATATCCTAATGGTCCAATTATATCAATTAATTCTCCTTCGTTCTTTCGTGCCAACATCTCTGTTCCTTTTCCTTTTACTTGAAAGATGAATTCAAGTATTCCATTTTCTTTTTCTAAATTGTATATACTAATTGGTCTTCTTAAAAATGGTTCTGTTTGGTCAGTTACTCTTATTTCTACAAAATGACCTGGTTGTGCATCTTTTACTATTTTTGATGCTTGTACACTGAATTTGTATATGTCTGGTTTTAATTGCTCTTTTTTTATTAATTTAGCTTGTTCTTGTTTTGCCATCTTTATTTCCTCCCTATATATTTTTTGTAATTTTCTACTGCATTTCTAGTTGTTATAGTTATATTTTCTGGTAAATTCTCGATTGAAAACCATTTCATATCTAAATGTTTTGTTGGCTCCATTATTTTGGGCTCTCCATTAGTTATTTTGCATAAATAACTTGGTGATACCCAATGTAAATTTTCACTTTTTATAATGTGGTCACATATTCCTAATTCTGTTATTACTTCAATATCTACTCCTGTTTCTTCTTTTGTTTCTCTTTTTACTGCTTCTTCAAATGTTTCAAACATTTCTAATCTTCCGCCTGGAATACACCAGTATCCTTTTTCTGGTGCTTTGTTTCTTTGTTGTAGTAATAATTCGTTGTTATCATTTACAATAAATGCTCCACAACCTACTCCAATGTAATCTTTACCTTGTACCATTATAATTAATTTCTCCTTTTCCTGTTTTAATTGTTAATAAAACTATTTAGTTCATCTCTCATCCTTATAGCTTCTGCCCTAGTAGCTTTTGCATAATTTTCCTCATTAAATTTGTCTTTCCAATTATCAGACTTATATGCACACATTAAACTCCTAGAAGCATTTACAATACCACCCAATCCATTTTTATCAAAGCCTAAAGCAATATCAGAAGCTTTTCCTCCTTGAGCTCCATATCCTGGAATTAAGAAATATGTATGTGGTGCAATTTCTCTTATTTGAGATAATTGTTCAGGATAAGTTGCTCCTACTACTGCTGCAATACTGCTATATCCATATTTTCCTCTTAAATCTTCTCCCCATTTTTCTACTAACTCTGACATTTGTACATACACTTCTTGTCCATTTTGCAATTTTAAATCTTGCAATTCTCCCGAAGAAGGATTAGAAGTTTTTACCAAAATAAATATTCCTTTATCATATTTTTTACAGTCTTCTACAAATGGCTTAACGCAGTCAGTTCCCATATATCCATTTACTGTAACAAAATCCACATCATAAATCGCTTCTTCTTTTTCTCCAATTGGTGTTCTTCCTAAAAAAGCATTGGAATATCCTGTAGCAGTTGAGCCTATATCTCCTCTTTTTATATCTGCTATTACTACCATTCCTTTTTCTTTTGCGTATTGGCAGGTCTCTTTAAATGCTTTGATTCCTGGAATTCCATACATTTCATAAAAAGCTATTTGTACTTTGGCTGCTGGAATTATGTCATATGTATTGTCTATTAGTTCTTTATTAAACTCGATAATTGCTTCTGCTACTCCTTCTAAAGTTTTTGGATATTTGTCTGTTACGCATTTTGGTAACATTTCATATCTTGGATCTAATCCTATTACTGTTGGGTTATTGGTTTGTTTTATTTTTTCTATTAAATTATCTATTGCATTCATAATTATTTTTCTCCTTTTATTCTGTTGTTTCTAAAAAAATTCTTTGTGTAAATCTTTTATTAGAATCTTTCTTTATATCTTTTATTATTTTAATTTTTCTTCCCATTCTTTTTCCTTAAAACCTACAAGTATATTGTTATCTGATATAAATATTGGCCTTTTAACAAGCATTCCATTACTTGCCAATAGTTCAATCTTTTCATCTTCTGACATATTAGGTAATTTTTCCTTTAATTTTAGTTCTTTGTATTTTAATCCGCTTGTATTAAAGAATCTTTTAATTTCATAATCGCTTTTCTTTATCCATTCCTTTAATTCTTGTTTATTTGGATTATTTTCTACAATATGTCTTTCTTCAAATTGTATATTGTTTTCCTCTAACCATTTTTTTGCCTTTTGACAAGTTGTACATTTCGGATACCACAAAAATATATTTTTCATAATTTTCTCCTTTACAACCATTTCAATTTTTCTTTTAATATTTGTTCAATATTTTCATTCTTTTTAAGTATTATTGAATCTACATTATTTTTTTCTGCATATTTATATATTTCATTCAAATAAGCAAGAACTCTATCTATCCAAGATTGCGGATTTCCTCTTTTTGTATATCGTTCTTGTAAAAAATCCTGAATACCTTCTTGATTTATATCCCAAAAAGCCATTGTATACTCTATATTTTGACTTTGTAGCCATTCCAATACATCATCATATACCCAAATAAATACAATTTTATGATTTCCATTTTCTATTTCATCTTTTACTGCTTCTAAATATTTTTCAAGGTAATTATCATTTATAATGTGTTCTTTTTTATACCATTTGTGTAAATCATAATCAGGATTCCAATTAGCATATTTATAATTTCTTATTTCCATATCTATTACATCTTTATTTTTTCTAGCTAAAGTTGTTTTTCCTATTCCAGCAAATCCTGCTATTATATGTTTCTCCATAATATTATCCCTTTTCATAAAGGAGTGTCCCCTAATCCCTGCTAGCAGGGAAAAAAGGAACGTCCCCTTTACCCTTCATAAACTACTTTTCCATTTACTATTGTGTATTTCACTTTTCCTTTTAATTTTTTACCAATAAATGGACTATTTTTTGATTTTGATACTACTATGTCTTTTGTGTATACATATTCTTGATTTGGATCAAATATTGTTATATCCGCTATTTTTCCTACTTCTATTGTTCCTCTGTCTATTTTTAATAATTGTGCAGGATTGTATGATGTTAATCTTACTAAGTCTAAATATGTTAAATCTCCTGTATCTACTAAATTCATTATTTCTGCTGGTAATGCTGTTTCAAATCCTATTATTCCGTTTGGTGCTGTTGCTAAACCTTTATTTTTTTCATCTTCTGCGTGTGGCGCATGGTCTGTTATAATTGCATCTATTGTTCCTTCTTTTAATCCTTCAATAATTGCTTGTCTATCTTTTTCTTCTCTTAATGGAGGATTCATTTTTGCATTTACTCCTGACTTTATTACTTCATCAACTGTAAATGTAAAATAATGCGGACATGTCTCACAAGTAATTTTTACTCCTCTTTTTTTAGCATCTCTTACCATATTTTTAGTTGTTTGTGTACTAATATGGCATATGTGTGCTCTTACATTATTTGTTTCTGAAATGACAATTTCTCTTGCTGCCATAATTTCTTCAGCTTCTGGTAATACTCCATCAACACCTAGTTGTTCTGCTACTTTTCCTGCATTAATTGCTCCTGATGCTACTGATTTTTCTTCACAGTGTGATGCTACAAAAGTTCCTAGTTTATCTGCTTCAATAATAGCTTGTCTCATCATTTTACTGTTAACAACTGGCATTCCGTCATCTGAAAATGCAATTGCTCCTGCTTCTTTTAATTCTTTAAAGTCAACTATTTCTTCTCCTTTTTCTCCTTTTGATACAGAGGCATATGGTAATACATTACATAAATTTACTCTTTTTGCTTCTTCAATTATTTTTTGCAAAACAATAGCGCTATCTGGTGTTGGTTTTGTATTTGGCATAGGACAAATAGTTGTAAATCCTCCACTAACGGCGCTTTTTGCACCTGTTTCGATTGTTTCTTTATGCTCAAATCCGGGTTCTCTTAAATGGCAGTGCATATCAATCATTCCAGGTATTATATTTAAATTTGTACAGTCTATTGTGTTATCTGCTTGTGTTGTAATGTTTTTTGCAATTTCTTTGATTTTGTCATTTTCTATTAATATGTCATATTTTTCGAATATTTTTGTTTTGTAATCTATTAATGTTCCATTTTTTAATAAAGTTTTCATTGTTTTCCTCCTTGATTTTTTCATATCATATCATTTTATGTCGTTTATTTCAATATCATTTCAAAAATAATTTTTATTGTATGGCAATCGCTTAAAAGTTAATTACAACAGTTTTTAGTTGTTTAATTTTAATAGCGCGAAGAGGATAGTATTTATATATTTTGTAGTGAGCTTGTGGGGACCGTTCAAAAATCCTCAAAAGTTCATAGAACTTTTGCTAGGATTTTTAGAATGGGGATAACGAAAAAATATATAAATACTAT
>CANPDB010000056.1 GCA_947572725.1 uncultured Clostridium sp.
AAATGTAGAATATAACTACATTATTTTTTGAAAACAAAAAGGTGGAAGTTAATCAAACTTTCACCTGTGGTCTTTCGTAATTTCCAATTTTAATAAAGAATAAATAAAAGTTAGCAATTACCTGTTAATACTGGACTTTAACTTATAGTGTTAGAGTAGAAATATTTTTAACCTAATAGTTCAAAACATTAAAATAACATTAGAGAATTAGCAGAAGAAATATTAAAACTTATAGAAGAATATTCATAGAAAAATTAGTAAATAATTTATAAGGAGCACCAGGTGTTCTTTTTTAATAACAATTAATATTGGAGAAATAGGAATTATTTTGTACAAACGATTGATTTTAAGATAAAATAATGATAAAATATTGATAGTAATTATAAAGGAGAGTGTGAATTATGATTAATATAAGACCAGTGTCAGATTTAAGAAATAAATATCCAGAAATAGAGGACTTAGTTTTAAAAGAAGATGAAGCAGTTTATTTGACAAAAAATGGATATGGTTCAATGGTAGTATTGAGTTTAGAAAAATATGCAGAAATGTTAAAAGTATTAGACAAAGAAAAAGCTCTAGAAGCCAGATTTGGAGTAATAGATATTGATAAAGCTTTAGAAGAAGCAGAGGAAGAAGCTAATAATCCTAATACTAAATGTTATTCTCATGAAGAAATGAAACAAATGGCAAGGAGGATAATTGATGGCAAATAAAAAATATGAAATAAGATATCTTCCAACATTTATTTCACAATTTAATAATATTTTATATTACATTACATATGAACTAAAAAATAAAATTGCAGCAGATAATTTTTATAATGAAGTTATAAAGCAAATTGAGATAAGAAGTAATTCTCCAGAGTCATATGAAGTTTTTAAAATAATCAAAAATGGAGAAACAAAATATTATAAAATAAATGTAAAGAACTATACAATATTTTATGTCGTAAAAAATAATGTAATGGAAATAAGAAGAATATATTATAGTCAAAGAAATTTTGAGAATTTAATATAAAACGAAAAGAACTCAAAATAGTGTGAAAACATTATTTGGTGTTCTTTTTATTTTATATTAAAGAATTAGCAAAAGGTGAATATTAGAGATATCGAATAGACATCTAATAAAAAAATGTGTATCTCGCTAAAAACCACGCTTTTAGGCTGTTATTGGGCGAGGAGATATCGCCCTGATCCTGCAAAATTGTCTGAGGACAATTTTGATTCTCGCTGTAGGAGAAAGAAAGGAGAAATTTGAAAGAACAAAAGGAAAAAGAAAAACTAATTCCAATTATAGTAAGAATTCCAAAGTATAAAAAAGACATGCTAGAAAAACTTGCAACAAAACAAGGAATATACGAAGCGGATGTTATAAGAAATGGAATTGATAAAGAATTAGACATTCAAATGTATAAGGACAATATGGATTTTATTATAAAAGAACTAGACAATATGATAGATGCAAAATTAGATCCATTTATAAAAACACAAAGAAAAATAAATGCAAAGAATTTAAGAACAAGTGCTATTAATACATATTTAACAGGAGAAGTTCTCCATAGATTATTAGGTGATGAAATGCATAAAGATTTTATACAAATGTTGAACAATGCTCGTAAAAAAGCAAATTATTATATTAATAGAGATACAGACAATATGTCAAAACAAGATTTATATGATTTTTATACAATAGGAGAAATGTATCGAAATGAATAACTAAATAAATATTAAGACGCAAAAAAAGCATTCGTGAAAATACGAATGTTTTTTTGCGCAACGAGAGATGCCATAAACTCGTTGTAAAATAATAAAGTGATAGGTGTTATGAGCCGATGCTATAAAATTCATTCGTATGAGTATAAACAGTCTATTTATACAAAATGCGTAAGTGAGATTTTGTAACATATACTCACAATAAAATAAAGAGTTTCAGGAGGCAAAACTTGTAGAGGGATATGTAGGGGTAAAAAGTGTGGGCAAGGATGCACAAAGTTTGAAAAAACAGTACCTGCAGTAGATTAATTAAATCTACATATTAGACTATCATAATTGAAAGCGAAGGAATGATGGGGTTCAATTAGGATGTATTATTTTAAAAACAATGGGGATAATACATCATTTTTTCTGCTCAGAAATTTCAAGGGTTCAAATAAAAAAGATATATTTTTTGTGTATGAAAAAATAATTAAAAGTACTGTTGACAAAGTATTAGAACAGAGTTAATATCACACAAACCTTAGAGGAAGGAGGAAAGTAATTTTGTTAGTAAAAGAGAATAAAGGAAAATATGAACTAAGAAATGTCATTAAACAAATGTATTTATTTCGAAAAGATGAAATTACTGATATGATAGAAAGAGATAATACAATAAGTTTAGATGAATTAGGAAAATTACCAGAAGATATTAGAAATGAAATCATTCAAAAATTAAAAGAAAGAAAACTATTAGAAAGAGAAAATCATATAAATGATTAGAGTTTGTATGAACAATTTTATATTACAGGGTTTAAAGACGGAATTAGCACTTTATTAGAAAGTTTAGAGTAGATGTGTTTAAAATTTATTTTTTGATACACATTACTACTTGTATTGAAAAAATATATGAGGAAATTACGAAAACTGTAATCTACTTATATATTTTTAATTTTTTCATTTTATTGTAAAATCTGTAAACTTATGATAAGATTATGAAACAAGGAATATAATAGAATATTTAGGAGGATGATATGAAAATAGGAATAGATATAGATGGAGTAATATTAGATTATGAAAGAGTTTTAAAAACTTATGGAGATCTATATGATTTTATAGAACTAAAAAAAGATGGAATCATTAATAGAAACGAACATTATTTAAGAAATAGATATGACTGGACAGAAGAGGAAAGAATGAATTTCGTAAATAAATATTTCTTAAAATTATCAAAACAAACATCATTAATACCAGGTGCAAAAGATGTAATTAATATGCTTCAAAAAGAAGGAAATGAATTTATTATAATTTCTGCTAGAGGCGGAATGATAGAAGAAATGAAAGATATTGCAATAGAAAAATTTAATGAAGAAAATCTATCATTTAACAAATACTATTGGAAACAAGATGATAAATTAGAAATAGCACAAAAGGAGCAAATAGATTTTATGATAGATGATTCATATGATGTATGCAAAAGATTATCAACTAATGGAATAAAAACAATTTATTTTAGAGATAAAGAAATGAAAAAATTAGAACAGAATAAATGCTTAAAAGAAGTTAGTAATTGGGGAGAAATTTATAGAATTATAAAAAATGAAAGTAGGTAAATATATGAAAGTATTAGTAGCAACAAAAAATCCAGGTAAGATAGAAGGGGTAAAACAAGCATTTGAAAAATATTTTAATGATATACAGATAGAAGGAATATCAGTTAGTTCAGATGTAGGAGATCAACCAATAAACGAAGAAATACTTCAGGGAGCTAAAAATAGAGTAAAAAATATAAAGGAATATGCTATAAATAATAATATAGAAGCAGATTTTTATGTATCAAGCGAAGCAGGAATTACAAACCTTTTAGGAGAGTGGATTGATATAAATGCTGTAGTTATAGAGGATTCAAAAGGACTTCAAAGTGTAGGAACAAGTCAAGGCTTTCCAATTCCAGATAAATATATAGAAGAAATAAAAGAAACTGAACTTGGAAAAGTTATGGATAAAATATTTAGTGGAAAAGAATTAGGAAAAGGAAAGGGAGGAATAAGTTTTCTTACAAAAGATGAAGTATCAAGAATTGATTTAACTAGAAATGCTTTTATCATGGCATTAACAAAACATATTAATGGAGAAATATGGAGATAAAAATGAATAGAAAAGAAATATTAAAAAATGTAGATAAGCTAGTTAATATGTATAAAAAAGGACTATTAGGTGGCGAAGTAATGCCAGAAGATAGTAATCCTAATTTAAATAAAGAAACAATAGAAAATTATAATTATTTTACATTACCAATGGCACTTAATTATCAAAGAAATTCGTATAAATTATGGGAAAGTGCAAATCAAACTTGTAAAGATGAAGAAACAAACTTTATATTTGATACAAAACAAGTGAGTCAAGCAAGTTTTGAACAAGTACAAAAAGCACTTGTAAAATATAAAGTAGCATTACAACAAAATAAACAAACTGAAATATGGATAAAACTATCAAATACAATTAATGAATTATTTGATGGCGATATAAGAAAGCTATTTAAAATTAATGATTATGATGTAAATAAAATAAGACACTATATTCAAAAAGAAAATAAAACTAAATTCCCATATTTATCAGGGAATAAAATATGTAATTATTGGCTATATGTGTTATATCAATACACAGATATAAGATTTAAGAATATAGAAGAATTAACAGTTGCTCCAGATACTCATGTTGTAAAAGCAAGTTATAGATTAGGAATTATAACTGAACAAGAATTAAATTCAAGTAATGTTCAGTTAATTGTAATTGAAAGATGGAATGAAATTTTAAAAGGAACAAAATATAATCCAATAGACATACATACACCAATGTGGCTATGGAGTAGAAATGGATTTAAAGAATTGGAATAGGAGATAAAAAGAAATGAAGGTATTATTTGCAACAACAAATCAAGCAAAAGTTGGAAAATATAAGGAATCATTAAAAGAAAGAGGAATAGAATTAATAACAATAAATGATTTGGATTTTAAACTAGATATAAATGAAAATGGAAAAAATGCAATAGAAAATGCTTATATAAAAGCAAAAGCATATTATGAAAGGGCAAAAATTTCAACTATAGGAATGGATAATTGTTTATTTATAGAAGAATTACCAGAAGAAAAGCAACCAGGTACTCATGTTAGAAGAGTAAACGGAAAAGAATTAACTGATGAAGAAATGATTGAATATTATACAAATCTAGTAAAAGAATATGGAGGAAAATTAACAGCTAAATGGGTATATGGAATGGTAATATATGATGGACAAGAAAGAAAAGAATATAGTTGGAGCAAAAGTAATTTTTATCTTGTAGATAAACCATGCAAAAAAAGAAATCCTGGTTATCCATTAGATTCAATATCTATTATGCCAGAAAATAATCAATATTGGTTAGAACTTACAGAGGAACAAAAAAATAAAAGTAAAGAAAAAAGTAACACAGATGATGTTATAGAATTTATAGTAAACAATATATAAAATATAGATTTCTTTAATTTATATAATATTGCAAAAAGCACTATCTTTAAAAGAAAAAGAAGTGCTTTTTTATTTGTATAAAAAACAAAAGAGTATAAATGAAATAAGTAAAATAATGAAAATAGATAGAACTACTGTGTAGAGAATAAGAAATTAAAAATTTGAAGCAAAAATAGTAAAAATTAAAAAAAATGCAACATTTGAAAAATTTCTCGTGTTCTTAATAAATAGATAGATAAAAAAGGAAGGATGTCAAATGAACATGAAAAATAAAACTTTTACTACTTAAATTTTTAAATAAAAACAGAAAATTTGCAAAAAAGTTCCCATTATAAAATTTTTTCGTGTTCTTAATAAATAGATAGACAAAAAAAGGAGGGATGCAAAATGAACATGAAAAATAAAAATTAAAAGCTAAATAGAGCTATTTATATATTCTATTAGTTTCTTCATGTAAAAAAATTGTTAGCAAAAAGTTGCAAAAGTTTATGTTTGAAAAAATTATAATAAAAATGTATTTTGAGAATAAAATGAAACAAGAGATATAATAAAAACATTAATGTTAGTAATGATGTGCCTAAGATTGTAAGGTAGGGGGAAGAGTAATTTGCAAAATAAGAATAAATACTACAACAAGATATATTGTAGTTTTGATGAAAAGGGAAAAGACTGCAAAGAATTGCTAAAAGAGTCATTTGTAGACTATTTAAGAAATAATGAAAATAAGAGCGAAACACTTGAAAAACACAGCACGAAGAGTTAACATCAATGTAACAGGTATTTGCTAAATTTAGGAGGTAAAAATGCTAAATTTAAGCAATCAACAATTTAAAGTAGGAATGTACATAAGATTATCAAGGGAAGATGGTGATAAACAAGAAAGTGAGAGTATAGGAAATCAAAGAAATATTATAAAAAGATTTCTCGAAGAAAATGACTTGGACTTTGTTGATGAGTATGTAGATGATGGTGTATCAGGAACAACATTTGATAGAAAAGGATTTAATAGACTAATTCAAGATATAGAAGCTAAAAGAATAAATATGGTTGTAACAAAGGACTTATCTCGTTTAGGTAGAGATTATATAAAAACAGGATATTATTTAGAAAATTATTTTCCAGAGAAAAATATAAGATATGTTGCCATACTTGATGGAATTGATACATATTTAGATAGTACAAATAATGACATTAGTCCATTTAAAGCGATTATGAATGATATGTATGCAAAGGATATTTCTAAAAAAATAAAAAGTGTTTTTAAAGAAAAACAAAAAAGTGGACAGTTTTTGGGATCTATACCACCTTATGGATATAAATTAAGTGAAACAGAGAAAGGAAAACTTGAAATTGATAATTATTCTGCTGATATAGTTAGAGAAATATTTAAAATGTATGCACAAGGACATGGAAGTATAGATATAATGAATCATTTAAATAGAAAAGGAATATTAAATCCAAGTAGTTATCATCAAACAAAATATAAAAAGAAACCATCAAATAAATGGAATCAAATAACTATTTTATCTATGTTAAGAAATCAAGTGTATATAGGAAATACAGTGCAAAATAAAAAAAGAAAAATCTCTTATAAATGTAAAAAGGTTGTTGACAATCCAGTAGAACAATGGATTGTTGTAGAGAATACACATGAGGCTATAATAGACGATAAAACATTTAGAAAAGTAGAATTAATGCTAAAATCAAAAGATACATCAAAACATACAAAACACGAATATTTATTTAAAGGTTTACTAAAATGTTATCACTGTGGAAGAAATTTGCAAATGGCACAAAAGGGAAGAAGTATGTATCCATATATAAATTGTATAGGTCATGAAAAAAGAGGTAAACATCCAATTAGTATGAATTATTGGAAGTTTGAGGAAAATATTCTTGAAGTGATAAGAAATATTTGTAAGATGTATTTAGATGAAACAATTTTTGTAGAAGCATATAAAAATTACAAAAATAATTATATTAATTTACTAGATGAATATCAGAAAAGACTGATTGAAATTGAAAGTAAAGCTCAAAATATAAATTCAAATGTGGATAAAATGTATATGGATAAATTGAATGGAATTATATCTACTGATGACTATATGAGGTTTTATAATAGATTTGCAGAAGAGAAAAAGGATTTAGTAGAAAAGAAATATGAAATGCAACAGAAAATAAGGACTATAAAAGAAAAAGAAGATGAAAATATTGATTCCGTTCAAATAAAAGGAATTATTAATGAGTTTTTAAATATGAAACAAGTAGACAAAGTTTTGATATATAGACTAATTAATTACATTGAAATTGATACAAACAAAAATATTTATATTCATTTTAATTTTAATCATTTAAATATAATAAGTGATAGTGTATCAATAAATGATGGAAGAGTAGAGTATGAGCAGATTTTGAAAATAGGATAATAATCTGCTTATAGTGATTCAATTATAGTATAAGGTGGAAATTAGAAAAATCCACACCATTAATATTTGCTTTCCAACCATCAGGAAAAGGAATAGTAGCAAATTGATTTGCTATGTTTTGAGCTTGAATATAAGCAGAAGAATTAGAAGATAAATTGCCAGTAACTAAATCAACACCATCAGGATTTACCATTGGCATAATATAAATAGAGCAACTATTAAACAAATTTCTAATTGAACGATTATATAAAGTACCATTACTGACATAAGCCTTAGCATAATCTTCGATAAACTTCATAAGAATTATACTTGTAATAAATTCATTTGCGTGAATACTAGCAGAATAAAACACTTTTCTAGGACCATTTCCAAGTTTTACAACATAAATAGGTGTTCCTAACACACTATTTCCAACTATTTGGATATTTAAAAAAGGATAAGTTCGAACTAAAGAAACTAAATTTTGTCTTAAAACAGAAGAATTATAAGACATATTTGGTATAACAATATTTTCATCCATTATAATCACCTAAAATAATATATGAAATAAAAAAAAAATTGTTCAAAATTTAAAGAAATGGAATAATATACTTATTTGTGGGCAAAATAATTGTAAAAAGGAGTGGATTTTTATGATTAATATAAGACCAGTATCAGACTTAAGAAATAAATATCAAGAAATAGAGACTACTATTTTAAAAGAAGATAAAAATGTTTATTTAACTAAAAATGGATATGGTGCTATGGTAGTAATGAGCTTGGATAAGTATGCAAAAATGGCTGGACAAATGCAAACAAATAAAGAGAGTAATTTTATAGGTAATGTGATTTTAGATGAAATAAGCGGAGAAGAAGAAAAACAACAAGGTGCTAGTCATTATATGGGTGAAGAATTTTTGCCAAAGATTAAAAGAAAAGATGAAGCTGAATAAATATGAAACCATTTAACTATAAAAGATAGCTTTATGCTGTTGTATATAGTTAAATGGTTTTTATTAATTATTATATTATTTTATAGCTATTTTCATTTTATACGAATATAAAGCATCTAATGTGTTTCCATTAAATATTGAGTCTAATGTTTTATCTAATTTTATTAATTCGTTTTCTATTGAATTATAGTTATTTTTTATAGCTTGTTGCATGGTACTTTGACTTAACAAAAATTTCTTCAATCTTTCTTTATCGTATTTTTCTATATTTGAAAAGCATATTTCTCTAGTATAATCAAAATTACATTTTTTAGCTAAAATATTCAAATTATGAATTTTAATATTTTAATACAAATTGGAGAGGACGTCGTAGTTATCTACAACTTTTCTCTCTTGACGATTGATACAAATATCAATCAATTTAGTGTCTTTACTTTAACATAAATATTATAATTTTGCAAGTACATTTTTGGAAGTTATCGACCAATTTTAATATATCTTATATGAAAATTGGTCGATAACTTGACTTTTGTATAAAAATATAATAATATAATTATGGTGATGATATGGAAAAAATATATAAAAGAGAAAGTTATTTAAATAAAATTCGTGGATTTTATAAAGACGATATGATTAAAGTCATATCTGGAATAAGAAGATGTGGTAAATCTTTCTTTTTAAAATCAATTATTGGGGAACTATTGGAAAATGGTATAAATGAAAAAGATATTATTTATATAGAGTTAGACAAAAAAGGATATAAAGATATAAAAACGGCAAAACAATTAGAAAAAGTAATAGATGAAAAGATAATTGATGAAGATTTTAAATATTTATTTATTGATGAAATACAAAATGTTAAAGATTTTGAATCATTAATTAATTCATATAGAGAAGAAGGAAATATATCTATTTTTATCACAGGTTCAAACTCTTATCTTTTGAGTGGAGAATTGGTAACAAAATTAACTGGCAGATATATTGAAATAGAAATGATGACACTTTCTTTTTATGAATATGTAGACATGAAAAGATTTTTAAATAAAAATGTTAACGAAAATATATATTTAGAATTTGAAGAATATATTAGAAACGGTGGATTTCCAAAGTCTTTATATTATGATAACTATGATGAGAAAATAACTTATACTTCTAGTGTTATAAATCAAATCTTCGATAAAGATATAAAAACAAGTAATAAAATAAAAGATAAAGCTTTATTTGAAAGAATAGAAAAATTTGTTATCAATAATTTTGGAGCAGTTATATCTATCAAAAACATATACAACTATCTAAAAGATGAAGTAAAGGTTAATGTAGATAGAAGAACTATAAAAAGATACTTAGATATTTTGGAAAAGGCTAAAATAATTTATTCTTGTGACTTGTTTGATATAAAATCAAAATCAGTTTTAAAAGGAGAGAAAAAATATTATTTAGCTGATTTAAGTATTTACTATTCACAAAACACTGACAACAGAATAAACTATGGACCAGTTCTTGAAAATGTAATGTATTCTTATTTAAAAAGTAAGAATTATAAACTTTCTGTAGGTTATATTGGGAAATTTGAATGCGATTTCATTGCAAGAGCAAATTATGATAATTACTATTATATTCAAGTTTCTAAAGATATTAGTAATAAAGACACTGAAGAAAGAGAATATAGACCATTTTATATGATTAAAGAACTATACCCTAGATATTTATTTACTATGGATATGTTACTTCAAAAACGAGATGGTATAAATCATGTGAATATTGTTGATTTTATTTACAA
>CANPDB010000057.1 GCA_947572725.1 uncultured Clostridium sp.
ATTGATTTTTATATTATTTTCAGATTTTGAAAAATTTTTTCATGTCTTTATCCTGGATTTATTCATATAGTTTTTATTATTTTTTCTTAATAAATATTCATTATAAATAGAAGATACCATAATCTCCTTGCTATTACTAAAAAAATATTATATAATATGGTCATATTTTTAGAAAGAGAAGTGATATAAATGAAAGAAGTACAAGCAGGAGAAATATACTTACACTTTAAAGGACATTACTATTATGTAATATGTGTTGGATTAGACTCAGAAACTAGAGAAAGAGTAGTAGTATATCAACATCTTGATGGAACTAAAGACATATGTACTCGTCCAGAGAAAATGTTTTTAGAAGAAATTCCAGATAGACCAGACAATGTAACAGGTCAAAAATATAGATTTCAATTAGTCGAAAATATTGATACGGAGGTAACAAAGTATGATAGACATTAAATTTTTGAGAGAAAACCCTGATATAGTAAAAGAAAATATCAAGAAAAAATTCCAAGAATATAAACTTAATTTAGTTGATGAAGTTATTGATTTAGACAAAAAAAATAGAGAAGTAAAATTAAATGGTGATAATTTAAGAGCTCAAAGAAAAACACTAAGTGCACAAATTGGTGAATTAATGAAATCAGGTCAAAAAGAAGAAGCAGAAAATATAAAAAAACAAGTTTCAGAAATAAACAATCAATTAGATGAAAATGAGACATTAGAAAATAAATATTCAGAAGAAATAACTGAAAAAATGATGAAAATACCAAATATCATTCACAAATCTGTACCAATTGGAAAAAATGATAGCGAAAATGTTGAAATAGAAAAATTTGGAGAACCAATTGTGCCAGACTATGAAATTCCTTTTCATGGAGAAATACTAGAAGCTTTAGGTGGTCTTGATTTAGACAGCGCAAGAAGAGTTGCTGGACAAGGTTTTTACTATTTAATGGGAGATATTGCAAGACTTCATTCTGCTGTTTTAACATATGCAAGAGATTTTATGATTAATAAAGGATTTACTTACTGTATCCCTCCTTATATGATTCGTAGTGATGTTGTAACAGGTGTTATGAGTTTTGAAGAAATGGATGCTATGATGTACAAAATTGAAGGAGAAGATTTATATTTAATTGGAACTAGTGAACATTCAATGATTGGTAAATTCAAGGGACAAATATTAAATAAAAATGAAATGCCATATACTATGACTTCATATTCTCCATGTTTTAGAAAAGAAAAAGGTGCTCACGGTATCGAAGAACGTGGAGTTTATAGAATTCATCAATTTGAGAAGCAAGAAATGATTGTTGTGTGCGAACCTGAAGAATCTTGGGAATGGTACAACAAAATGTGGTCTTATACAGTAGAATTCTTCAGAAGTATGAATATTCCTGTTAGAACTTTAGAATGTTGTAGTGGAGATTTAGCAGATTTGAAAGCAAAATCTTGTGATGTGGAAGCATGGTCACCTAGACAACAAAAATATTTTGAAGTTGGAAGTTGTTCTAACTTAACAGATGCACAAGCACGTAGATTAGGTATTAGAATTAAAGGAGAAAACGGAAATTATTTTGCACATACTTTAAATAATACAGTTGTCGCTCCTCCTCGTATGTTAATTTCTATTATTGAAAACAATTATCAACCAGATGGAAGTGTAATCGTACCAGAAGTTTTAAGACCTTATATGGGTGAAATAGAAAAAATTAGAATTCAAAAATAGAAATTCGAAAGGATGTTGAAATATGAAAAAAAATGATAATCCCTATAGTTTTTATACACTAGATAAAACAGAGTTAACCTCTTTTTATAATACAGATAAAAATACAATAAATAGTAATAATATTTGTTTATATAGTAAACAAAATGACAATATTATGCAATTATACAACTTTTCTAATAATTCCACTGCTTTATTTAGAAAAATCGAAAATGGTAATTTTGCATTATTATATGAAACTTATATTGATTCAGAAGATGAAAATTCATGTCATATTGATATATATACACCTCAAATTTACTATAATGGGCTTTTAAAATCAAATGATTTTAAAACTATATCTTCCATGGATAAAAAAGATTTTCTATTTCTAACAAATACTTTTGGTAATGTAGCAAACATACCTGGTATTGGACACATAGCAAACAAAATGTCTAGTAAATATGTATTAAATCATTTGAATCTTATTGTATCTAATGGCGAATTCATTAATACAAAGGGCAATCATACTATTGAAAATGAGTTTAGAAGTACCTATATGAGATATAAAATGGCAACAATCCTAATTCCTGCGCAGCATACTATTAAGGAAATTTTAAGAATTATAACTCATCATATTGCTACTGGTAAATTTGATAAAAGTGGTTTTACTATTAACTATTTACATTTAAAACATTTTAAGGAAATTGGTTCAAAAACACTACAGGATATATCAAAATTTACTATTGACCAAAACTATGAGAATTTATGTGATTCTTTAAGAAATAAAATTACTAATATGGATAACTTGATTAATATGTATTTAAATGATGAATTAGAAAAGGATAAAAAAAGCTTATAAGAAGAAAGGAATGAAATTTACTATGATAGTAAAAAATCCGCAATTTGAAATTTCAGCAGTTAGCCCAAAACAATATCCAAAAAACAATATACCTGAAATAGTCTTAGTTGGTAAATCAAATGTTGGAAAATCAAGTTTTATAAATACAATGATAAATAGAAAAAAATTAGCACGAACAAGCAGTGAACCTGGAAAAACTCGTCAAATCAATTTTTATAACATCGACGATACATTTTATTTTGTTGATTTACCTGGATATGGATACAGTAAAATGTCAAAAAAAGAACAAGAACAAGTTGGTAACTTTATTGAACAATATTTATTTAATAGAAAAGAAATTTCGTTAATTATTTTTCTAATTGATATACGACATAACCCTACTGAAAATGATAAACTTATGTATAACTATGTTATCTCTTCTGGATTGCCATTTATTATTTTAGCAAATAAAGCTGATAAAATTGCAATTACTAAAGTTAATGATGCAGTAAAAACTCTACAAAAAAATATTAATCCTATTGGAGATATTACTACTCTTCCATTTTCTTCTGAAAGAAAAATATATAAAGATGAAGTTTGGAATATAATTGATGATTACATTATATAAGTGTGACAAAAGGGGCGCCCCTTTTTGTCACACTATTTTTTAGATAGTATATTATAAAACGTGTATATACTAATATATACACGTTTATATTTAATTTATATAACTTTATCTATATTAGGTAATAATTGTTTCTTTCTTGAAACTACACCTTCTAAAAAAGCTCTATTACTTTCTAATTTTTTATCAAAAGCATTATGTATTACTTCTTCTGCTCTTTCTCCTAATGCAATAATTTCAGAATTACTATTTAAAATATCTGTAATTGCTAAAACAAATACTTGTAATCTATTTTTTTCAATTTCATTTCTCATTGCACTTTCTAATTCTTCTTGTCTTTTTAATACAGATGGAATATCTACTGTATTTACTTGTGCAATAACAAATTGTGTATTATCTTTTTCGAATTTTTTAGCATCTATATTGATTAATTCTTCTGCTGAAAAATCATCTAAATCTGTTCCTGCTTTTAACATTTCTAATCCATAACTATTTACATCTATATCAACTATTTTAGATAATTCTTCTAAAGCTTTTTTATCACATTGTGTTGTGGTTGGTGATTTTAATAATAATGTATCAGAAATAATAGCACTTATCATTAATATTGCTATATTTTTTTCTATTTCTATATTGTTTTCTTTATATAATTTATACAATACTGTTGCAGTACAACCAACTGGTTCTGTTCTATAATATAGTTGATATGGTGCTTTAAAATTCATAGTATGATGATCAATTACTTTTAATATCTTAGCATTTTCAATATTATCTGCACATTGGCTGGCTTCATTATGATCAACTAATATTACATTTTGCTCGTCTTCTACATCTTCTACAAATGGTATTTCTTCTATATTTAAATAGTTTAGTACATACTTCGTCTCTTTATTTATTTTTCCTATTCGTACTGCTTTACAATTATTATTTCCTAATTTTTTTTCTAAATCTTCCATAACTATACTTGAACATATTGAATCTGTATCTGGGTTTTTATGTCCAAAAATTAAAACTTTATTTTCCATTTTTAAATTCTCCCTTTCCTTGTACAAATTTGGCTATAAAAAATCAAATATTGGGCTACACTATGCAAACGCCAATGTCAATTATTTTTCAACCTTTATTCCTTTTTGTTTTCTATATTGTATACTATATATTATTTCATGTTAAAATACAAGTAAACACATTAAATTTTATTTAATCTGCATCTCTAAGTAAATTCTCCAATTCTGCTTTTGCAAATTCATATTTCTTATTACAGAAATGACATACAAGTTCTGCCTTTCCTTCTTTTTCTATAATATCTTGCAATTCTTTTCTTCCTATTGTTATCAATCCATCTGCCATATGCTCTTTTGAACAATCACATTCATATATAGGTGTTATATCTTGTTCCATAATTTTTACATCATCATCACCTGTTATTTTTTTAGCTATTTCTTCTAAAGTTAGTTCTTGATCTAGCATTTTAGAAATTGCTCCTGCTTTAAATATTGCTTGTTCAATTTTTGTAATTTCTTCTTCTGTACTTCCTGGCATTAATTGTATTAGATATCCTCCACTTGATTTTACTCCGTTTTTATCTACTAATACTCCTAATGCTACTGCTGATTCTCTTTGTTCTGAATTCATAAAGTAATTTGCGAAGTCTTCTGCGATTTCTCCTGATACAATTGGAGATATTCCTATATATGGCTCTTTCATACCTATGTCTTTAATTACATTGATATATCCTTCTGTTCCTACTGCAGTTCCCACATCTAGTTTTCCTATGTCATTTAGTGGTAAGTCTACATATGGGTTGGTTACAAATGCTTTTACTTTTGGAAAGTTATTTGCTACTGCTACCATCATTCCTAATGGCCCTGATCCTTTTATTTGCAAGGTTAATCTATCACGAGAATTTTTCATTTCTGCCCCCATAATGCTAGCTATGGTTATGACTCTTCCTAAAGCTGCTGTTGCTACTGGGCTTAAATCGTGTGTTTTCCTTGCTTTTTCTATCATTTCAGTTGTATTTGCACATATAACTGAAACTTTTCCATCATATGCTAAAAATTTCATTATTTTGTCTAACATTCCATTTCACCTTTTTTCTTCTTAAAAATTGTTATCATTTATTAATATAAAAATACATATGCAATGAAATAATTTATAAAATATGAAAAAAGCGCTATTAGAAAGTAATTGAATTAGAAATTGTTATATTCATTTTATGAAAAGAGTTCATCTATTGATAGGAGGGTGCCATAAAATGAATTTAGAATTTCTATGATAATTAGCTTGAACGAGCATTTTTGAATATTTTATAAATTATTTCATTATTATATTTTAATTTTGAATTTTAACCATAAATCATTTAGTATTTGTTAATTTTTTACATAAACTGTCTTTGTATCATACGCAAGTTCTATATTTTCTTCTCTTAAAATCTTCATAATTTTATAATTAATATTTTCTTTTTCTGCTATGTAACTAGGATAATCTATTGAATCTGTGTAACTACACACTAAAACATTAATTCCATTATCATTAATTTCATCAAATTTAACAATAATAGATTCATCATATATCCCTTCTCTTTTTTGAAGCATCTCTTCTACTCTTGCTTTAAATTTCTCTAACTTTTCTAGCGGAGTATCTATTTGAATACATAAATGTGTTCTATATCTTCTTTTCTCCATCTTACTCCAATTAATAATTGAAGAATTTGATATTATAGAATTTGGTATATTTACCAAAGAGTTTTCAAATGTTCTAACTCTTGTACTTCTAAATGTAATATCTTCAACAGTTCCTTCATAGTTATCCATTTGAATCCAATCTCCAACTATAAATGGCTTGTCTAAAAATATTACTAAGCCTCCAAATAGATTTTTTGCAGTATCTTGTGCCGCAAGTGTTACAATAACACCACCTATTCCTAATCCTGCCACTAATCCATTTAGGTTAACTCCTAAAAGTGTTATTACAATAAATCCTGTAATGATGTAAATAATTACTCTAATAACTTTTAGCATAAAGTCAAACATAGAGTCTTCTACATTTCCATCTGTTCTGTTTTTTATTTTTTGAACTAAAGTTGATTTCGGTGTAAAGCTTTGCGCTAGTCCTTTTGCAAATACAATTACACTTATTATTTCAAATACTCTAGTTATCACAAGCATTACTTCGTTACTGATATTTAGTGGACTTTTTAAAAATAACGCTGCTATATAAAAACCTAGTATTATGAAAAATGCTTTAAGTGGCTGATAAAATGCACTTTCTTTTATTTTTTTTGAATTTTTAGTTGTAATTTTAAACATTCTAACTATAATATATGACATAGCTGAACTAAAAATTCTAAAGAATAATATTATTGCAACTGCAATTAATATATCTATTATTTGTATTGTCATTAGATACTCAATAATTTCGACTATACGATTCATATTCTTCCTCCGAACTTATCCCATATAATCTCTTAGTTTTTTACTTCTACTTGGATGTCTTAATTTTCTTAATGCTTTTGCTTCAATTTGTCTAATTCTCTCACGTGTTACATCAAATTCACGACCAACTTCTTCTAATGTTCTTGCTTTTCCATCTTCTAGCCCAAATCTTAATTTTAATACTTTTGCTTCTCTTGTTGTTAGTGTATCCATTACTTCTTCTAGTTGAGCTTTTAATAATGTGTATGCTGCTGCATCATGTGGTGCTGGTGAGTCGTCATCTTGGATAAAATCTCCTAAATGGCTGTCTTCTTCTTCACCTATTGGTGTTTCTAATGATACTGGGTCTTGTGCTATTTTTTGTATTTCCATTACCTTTTCTACTGGTATTTCCATCTCTTCTGCTATTTCTTCTGGGGTTGGTTCTCTTCCTAGTTGTTGTAGCAAGTGTCTTGATGTTCTAATTAATTTATTTATTGTTTCTACCATATGAACTGGTATTCTAATTGTTCTTGCTTGGTCTGCTATGGCTCTTGTTATTGCTTGTCTAATCCACCATGTTGCATAAGTACTAAATTTAAATCCTTTAGTATAATCAAATTTTTCAACTGCTTTAATTAGACCCATATTTCCCTCTTGGATTAGGTCTAAAAATAACATTCCTCTTCCTACATATTTTTTAGCAATACTAACAACTAATCTTAAATTCGATTCTGCTAATTCTTTTTTTGCGTCTTCGTCTCCATCTAAAATTCTTTTTGCTAATTCTAGTTCTTGTTCATATGTTAAAAGCTGAATTCTACCTATCTCTCTTAAGTACATTCTTACAGGGTCATCAACATTGATTCCTTCGTAAGTATTTTCTGTAATTTCGTCTAATTTTAAATCTTCTACTTCTTTTAGGTCTTCAATATCTGGCTCTTCTTCTCCATCATCATCACTTAATAAATCTACACCTAATTCTTCAAAAGCATCAAATACTTTATCAATTTGGTCTGGATTTACATCATCTAATTCTGAAGCTAAGTCTCCATATGTGATTGTGCCTTTTTCTTTTGCTTTCTTTAATATGTTGTTTACCTTTTCTTCTTTTATTTTATTTCCTTCATCTGTTTCTTCTTTTGCTTCTTCTTTTTTAGATACTTCTTCCTCTTTTTCATTAGCTTTATTTTTTGCTATTCTTCTTGCTCTTTCAATTTTTTCTGTTTTTTCTTCATCTTTTGCACTTTGCTTATTTTCTGTTTTATTTTTTTTGCTTTCTAATTTTTCTTCGTTTTTAATTTTCCCATCATTAGCTTTTTTACTTTTTGCGTTACTCTCAACTTCTTCTACTTCATTTTTCTTAGCTATTGCTTTCTCATTTTTTAATTCGTCTTTTTTCTTTGTTGTTTCTTCTTTTATCTCTTCGTTTTTCTTTGCCATTTTTAATTTCATCCTTTCCTAGGCACAAATCTGGTTGAAAAAACTTTTCAACCTCTATCCACCCCTATTTAATTTTGGCTAATTTGATAATAATATCATTTAACTCTTTTTCTAATAATTTTTTTTCTTCTTGTGATATATTTTCTTTTTCTAGTTCCTCTAAAATTTCAAACTTTCTTACATTTATTTTTTCTTTTTCATAATTTTGTATGATATCATCTATTGCTTTTTCAATATCTTGTATTTCGTAATCGTCTGCCATTATCATAGTAATATGATTTTGCTCTTCTTCATCTAAATCGTCCAATATCCCATTAATATTACTATTTCCTTTTTCAAATTCTTCATACAGTTTTTGAATAATTTTTTTATTGATTTCTACTTTAAAATCTTCTATTTTTATATTTTGCTTTATAACTTGGAAAATGTTTAAATCTCCCATTAATAAAATAGCTAAAACTGTGTTTTCTCTTCTATTTATTGCTTCTGGTACAATTTCTTGTTGTATTTTTTGGTGTTTAATTACTGGTTTGTTTTTTTCTAGGAATTTTTCGCTTTTTGAACTTGAATAAGATAATTTGTTTACTTCTGCATATATTGCTTCTTTTGAAATATCATATGATTTTGCAATTTTTTCTATATATATTTCTTTTTCTATTGTATTATCAATTTTTGAAATTAATTTTGCTATTTCGTTTAAAAATTTTATTTTGTCATTTACATTGTTTAAATCTAAATCTTTTTTTAAGTTTTTAACCTTGAATTCAATTACTGATAGTGCTTTTTCAATTAGTGTTTGAAATCTTGCATTACCATATTTTATTATAAATTCATCTGGGTCTTTTGCACCTTCCATTTGTAAAATTCTAATGTCACACCCCATATTTTGCAAGATGTCTAGTGCTCTCATTTTTGCAGTTAAACCTGCTTCATCTGAATCAAAACTTAATATTATTTGTTCTGAATTTTTTCTAAGTAACCATCCTTGTTGTTGTGTAAGTGCTGTTCCAAGTGATGCAACTACATTTGTTATTCCTCTTTGATGAAGTGATATCACATCCATATATCCTTCTACAATTAGAATTTTTTTGATGTCATTTTTTTTAGCTACATTTAATCCAAATAAATGTCTACCTTTACTATATACAATGTTTTCTGGTGAATTAATATATTTTGGTTTTGAATCATCTAAAACCCTTCCACCAAAAGCAATAACTCTTCCTCTTACATCACATATTGGAAACATAAGTCTGTTTCTATATCTGTCTATAAATTTTCCATTGTCATTTTTATTGACCAAGCCTGATTCTAATATTTCTGTTTCTTTAAAACCTTGTTCTGTTAACGCTTTATATAGTTCATCAAATTTTCCTGAAAATCCTATTTGGAAAGACTTTAATGTTTCATTTGTTAACTTTCTCTTTTTGATGTATTCTTGTGCTATTTTGGACTCTGGCTTATATAAATTCTCATGATAATAATTTGCAGCAAATTCATTTACTTTATATACTTTTGCTTTTAGTTCTTCTTTTGCAGCATCACCTTTATTTTCAATCGTTGGTAACTGAATATTTGACCTTTCAGCTAAATTCTGTACTGCTTCAACAAAACTAATACCTTCAATTTTTGTTAGAAAAGTAAAAACATTTCCTCCAACTCCACAACCAAAACAATGAAATATCTGCTTATCTGGCGAAACAGAAAAAGAAGGTGACTTCTCATTATGAAATGGACAAAGTCCGAAAAAATTTCTACCACTTCTCTTTAAACGAACATATTGTGATATGATATCTACTATATCATTTGTTTGTCTTACTTCATCAATTATCTCATCACTATATCGTGGCATTTTTTCCTCACTTTCTTTCAAAATATTTCATTATGTTTCAATTTAATATACACTATTATATTATTCGACGCATTTTACGTAAATCCTTCTTTTTATTTGAGACATTTGCTTTCTCTTAATTTCTGAGACATTTGGGACGGTCTTCATTTATCTCACTTTTTTGTCGAAAAATGTAAATTTGTAAGAATTTACATTTTTCTTTTATTCAATCACTTAAAATTTAATTATGATAGTTTAAATATATAAATACTATCATCTGGGAGCGAGTAGGTTTAAATTTATAAACTATCATAATTAAATTTTAAGCGATTACCACAGCTATGAGGAATAAAAATTTTTCGCAGTAATAGGCTAAATAATTAGCCTATC
>CANPDB010000058.1 GCA_947572725.1 uncultured Clostridium sp.
GGGTTCGAACCCCATACAGGTCACCATCTTAAGAGAACACAGATAATACGTTGGTATTATCTGTTTTTTTATGGCTAATTACACAGAATTAAACAATAATAAATAATAAGGAAAAGCGAGTTTATAGTTATTTAGGAAAAAAATTTTATTAGAATTTATCACAGAGTGAAAGTTCAAAGCACTCATTGTTAAGTAGGTAGGAGCACTTTCACTTGGTAAAATAATTTCCTCAAAATGAACGTTAGTTTTCTCTTCGATTAATAAAAATCATATACAAGATTTTCTTGAATTCAATATTTTGATGAATTCTGTTTCTATTAGGTTTTTTTATGCAGATTATTGTTGTTAATTGTTTATTGTAATAATAAATTATGATACAATAATTATGATGATTTACTACTTTTATGGGAAGTGATAATATGTTTAAAAATAAAAATTTTTTTAATAAGCAAATAGAACAAATGTATGATGATATTAAAAAAAAGATTGACGAAACAATTAGAGTTTCATTTAAGAACATAATTCAGCCATCATTTTTAATTAAGATGAAATATAGAATTATGAATTCAGAAGAGTTTTTATCAATAGCAAAACAAAAGTATGATCCTATAGGAATGTATCAAAATTTGGAAATAGATTTAGTTACTGTAGAAGATGTTTGTAAAAATATTGCATATATACATCAATATAATATGTCTATTGTAAAAAATCCAAGAGACTTTGAAGAAGAAAGTCTAAATGGCAGAGAATATTTTGAAAAATTGAAGAAACAAGTAATAGATAATATCAAGTTTAGAAAACTTGGTAGTGAAACATTTAGTGCTCATTATTCTTTTGGATACTATCCGTATCTTTATGCATTAAGAGTTGTTGTACATTTTTTCTCGTTAGAACTTGAAAAAGTTATAGCAATCCATTTCAATACTGCTAATGGAATAGAGAGATTTCGGTTAAGGACAATAAGTGATATCTTTAGAAGAACTAGAGGTATCCTTGGTTTAATGGATGATGATTGTACGGATGCATGTTATGGTATTTGTAGACAAATTATAGAGTTTAATACACATTATAAAATATTAGTTAGATTTCCTGATGCAATAGAAGAATATGGAAAATTTGTGAATTATCAGATTCAATATGACCTTACAAAGAATTTTCCACCTGAGTTTGAAGAAAAATATAATTTGACATTAGAGCAGGAAAAAACAAATAGGCAAAAGAAGATTAGATATTTAAATTATGGTTGGATGGATAAAATAGAAGAGTTTAAAAATTTGAAAAATAAGAAATATTCAGTAAAGGGGCTATTCGAATTTATTGATATTCAAAATTCTCTAAGAAATAGAGAAATAAGGGATGGAGAAATAATGAAAGACTATTATGAAAAATGCTCATTATTATCTCATGGTAATCAAGTTATATTTAATTATTTTTTAGGTAATATAGAAATTGCTATTTATATTTTTCCAATCATAGAGGCGTTAGCAAAAGACTTAAGAGATATGTATGGTATTGCAGAAGAAATTGATGGGATTAATGTATTAGAATATACGAGAAAAAGAATTGTTGATGCGGAATCTAAATTCAAGACTATTTCTAATGATAAGGAACTAGGAGAAAAAAACCAAAAATTATTTATGCGATAAAATTTAGATTTGTTAGAAAAAATTGTGAGAATGTAAATTGAGGTGATGTTGAGATGAAGATAATATCTACAAAAATGATTAATGAGATTCTTATAAACAATAAGAAAGATTTTGAGGCTCTGTTCCCTGAATTAATAAAAAGATTAATAATATCAAGTTTGGATTATAAAAATATAAGAATTCCATCTCATGATGATATTTGGGCAAGAGGATTTGATGGTGATGTTGAAGTACTATCAGAGAATCCCTTTTTAAATATAGGGAATAATGTTATAGAAATAGGAACTGATTCAATTCCTATCGCGAAAATAAATAGTGATTATGAAAAAAGGAAAAATAATTCTTTAGGAAAAAAGAAAAAAGACACTCATTTTGTTTTGATTACTCCATTTGTATGGTCTTACAAAATTTCTATTGATCAGTGGATAAACCAGAGGAAAAAAGAATGGAAAAGTATTAAAATATTTGATGGAATAGTAATATGTGATTGGTTAAACAGCCAACCTAATGTTTTGTGTTGGTTTTTAGAGCGTTATTCGAATACTAAGTTGGATTTCTATTCTGTAGATAATTACTGGGATATATTTTCTAATAAAAGTGATCCTATCCTTTCCGTAGATTTGTTCTTAAATGAGAGAGAATCAGCTTGTGAAACATTATTTTCAAAACTTTTTAATCACAAGGAATGTTTAGTACAAAGCAATTGTGTGATTGACGCAATAGGTTTTTCTTTAGCAGCAATAAAAACTAATAATGAATTACTCAATAATACGATTGTTGTTGAAAATGAAAATACATGTAAGATAATAGATAAGGAGTGCAAAGGAAAAATTATTTTTTGCACTTATCCAGTATTAAGTACTAATTATATGCCAAGAAATAATGTGCTAGTTTCTTGCTATAGCAATGAAAATAGATTAGTAAATCCTATTTCACTTGATAAAATAGCCAGACAATCATTTTTTAACTTTTTAAAAAATACTGGACAAGCAGAAAATGAAATAAATAATGAAATTGACTTATTTAGGTGTAATTTGCTTGCATATATAAGAAGACATCCTAATAAAATTACTGAATTGACTCCTAAATGGGTTGATTTTGAAAATATAAAATTAATTGTTCCATTTATTTTCTTTTCAAAGTTAAATATAAGTAATAAAGAAACAAAAAAATTGATAGAGTATATTACAGGAGAGAATTTTGGTTTTGTGGAAGAAAAATTAAATAAAATTTTGAAAATGGATGACTCACCCATTTATAAAGATAATAATGTTATTTATGTTTTTGACCATGATGAATGTATAAATAATTTACTATTGCCTCTAGATTCAATTGAGATTCAGGGGGTTATAAATTTAATAAAAAAACAATTTTTAGAGGATTTTTCATATATAAGAGTATTTGATTTTTTCTCGTTATTAATGAATTTCGTAAAGTTTTTATATATACAATATGGCAATTCACAAAAAGAGATAGATGAAGTGCTGACTGACATTATATCGTGCCCAATAAACAAAGGAAAAATTAGTTGGGCTAAATATCTTCATTATTTTGTAGATGCTTCTCCTTTAATATGTATGGACTTTATTGAAAACTATTTTTTAAGTGGCATTAAAGATTTATGTTATGAAAATGAAATAAGGTGGTGTCTAGAGAAACTTTGTTGTTATGAAAAAACTAAGTTTAAGTCTGTTAAACTTCTTTTTAAACTAGTTATGGAGCAAGATGATTCAAATCATTTTATGGAGACATTATCTAATGTTTTGTGTTTATGGTTAGGATATAGTTCATTTTCTTTAAATGAAAAGAAAATAATAATTAAAAGCTATTTAGATAATTATGATGAAAAAGTTTTTAAATTTGTTTTAAAATTGATAGTAAAAGATTCTGCCTTTATTGGTTCTAGTACCAAGACTAGCAATAATGATAGGTATAATTGTTCTCAAAAAGATTTGAGTGATGCTATAAATGAATTAGCCATTTACACATTAGAAAAATCTAACTATAAATCTGAAGTGATTTTATCAATTTTTGATTCTTTTAAATATTTTAGAAAAGATGTTTTTAAGAATATTGCTAATAATGTATATGAAAGTGAAAAATATTTTTATTGCATTTACAAACTCACAAATTTAATGACACACTTTAATAAGTTTTTCATAGGAGACAACAACTGGTGTTCATATAAAGAATATTATTTTGATACTTTTAAACTAATTTTAAGTAAGATGATAGGAAATAGTCTATGGCTTAAATATGGTTGCTCATTTATTGATTATAATAAATGTTTTTATGGAAATTATGAAAGTAATGAATTTGAGTACAAAGATTCTTATATAGAAGAAGTAAGAGCCAACTATCTTGAAATTTTAATTAATGAATATCCAGAAGAATACTTGTCTAAATTATCTGTTTGTATGTCTAATACTACTTATTGGGGATTTTTCATTGCCAAAAATATTTGTTTAAAAACTATTGCCAAAAATATTAATCTTTTTTACAAAAAAAAGAACATATTGGTTGGTATATTGTCTAAAATTGAAAAAGTAAATTTTATGGAAATTCTTCAAAAATTAGATAAAGGCTTAAGATTGTTTGTAGTTTCTAACATTGTTAGAGATGATGCTGACGAGATTTTTAATGATGAAGATAAAAAGACATATTGGAAAAATAAAGTATATTACCCAAATGGGAATTGTAGTTTCAGTCAAATAAAAAAATATAATCCTTCAGGACTACTGCATTATTATTTATACTGGAATAAAAAGGTTTCTGACATAAATGAATATATAGAATTATTAGAATTAATTAGAATAGATTTTAAAAATAATCCCGAAAAAAAGAAGCAAAATAAAAGTGACTATTATTCTTTAATTGAAATGATAGATAATATTTGCTTTGATGAAAGATTTGCTAATATTTGTTTGGAAGAATATTTAAATGACAGTTTAAGAATAAACAACAATTTAAAATTGTATCTATTTGAAAAAACTGATGTTTTGATTAAAATCTTACCTAAAAACTACAATTTGTCATATAGTTATGAGTTTCCGAAAGATGCTTTTTTAAATAAGCCTAAATTTATGAGTTTTATTAAAATAATGATTAATCAAGGTGATTTATTTAAAGATTTTTTAGGACAATCTTTGGCACGAGGGCCAATTGGAAGTGATGAAATATTTCCTCACGAATTTATAAGAGACATTTTGGAAATGAATGATGAAACTATAATAACAGGATTTAAATGTGGATATATAGATAAAAAAGGAGGTAGATTTGTTGAAAACGGAGATGAAGAAAGAAAAATTTCTATATCATTGAAGGAAAATGCAAAGATACTCTCTATTAAATACCCTATAACTGCAGAGATTCTTAATTACTTTGCTGATTATTATGAGACAATTGCTGAGAATAATCGCATAAATTATGAAATTGGTTCTAGATTTTAGAATAGATTTATATTAATTTTAATTATATTTAAAACAAAATCAAATCGTAATATTTACATAAAATAATTAATAATAAAATTTTAAAGGTGAAGTAGACTGGAAGAATGATAAGTGATTTTGAAAAGTAGTTGAGTGTGAATATAAAGATTAAAGATATTCTGTTCTTGATAATGGAGCTATTGAAGAGATTCATCCAAGTTTCGTAATGCTTTTATTAAGCAAGATTTTGAGTGGATGTGAGCAGTAAGTAAAGAGGAAGCTTCCATAAGTTTGGAACATATGCAAATGTGGTCAAAAAGTGATAAACAATTTTCTGGTGTAACATTAGGAGAATGAATATATATATAAGATCCATACAGCACAAAATTATAGAAAATCAAAATAATACTAACAGTATTCAAAATTTAACTGAAGATAAAATATTAAACGAAGAAATATGCTTACAGATATTTCATCTAAACTGAAGCAAAAAAAAATTCTTATTAACACAATTCTAAAAGTAATTCATTTAATTTTCCTAGAGAAGAAACTGTGACTGAAAGTAAAGATATATTATTTAAAATAAAGGGAAAAAATATTTAACTAATTAAAAACACAATTAGACCTTGAAAGAGTGATAATGAAGCATTCTGAAAAAATACCTCAATATCATGAAAACTATCCTAAATGCAAAACTACAGTATTTTTTTGTTTGCGATGAATTTAACAATAATATTCAAGTCACAAAAAAAGAAGATTTAAAGAATGATTGTTAATATCATCCAATTCTTCAAAACTTCATACCGCATTGTTGCTATTTAGATAGTAAGTTTATTGGGATTATAAAGAAATGTGACACTGATTACATAATTTGGTTAAATCTTTATAAAGGGATATCTGTTGATGATAAAAATATAAAATATCTGCGTGTATGCATTTATGATGTAAAACATATGAGGGGAATTGGATATAAATATAATTATGAGCTAATGTTTAAAGTAAAGGAGTATAGATAGATTATGATTAAAATGGTAGATGTTCTTGGGTTAAAAGAAAAAGAGTATAAAAACTATAAGATGCACTTTGCAACAGGTGGGAAAGACAACAAAGAGCCATATAATTTGTTCTTGCTCAACCAATTTTCTGAATGGCAATTGAATCAATCAAATAAGAATTTCCAACGTGATTATGTGATATCTTTAATTTATTACGATAAAGATGTGTGGCTATATGCAGGTGTTTATAAAGTGACCGATAAAGATCCACAACCTGTTACTATAGGTGATTGGAATGGTTGGCACTATAATGATATGATATTAATGGATATTCAAAAGGATTTAATAGGTAGAATGTTACTTTCTTTTAAGAAGACTCCTCGTAATTCTTATTTGACTTTGGAATATCAATCCGATGATTTTATGGAAGGTCCAAGATATATATATGTTCATTCCATTTTAGATAAAAGAGTCACCATAGAAGACTTTAAGGGTTTTGATAAGGTAGCTATTTCTTATCAAACTTTAAAATACATCATAGATAATAATTTGCCAACTTGGAAATCTGCATTGTCTAATGTTAAAGGTATTTACTTGATTGTTGACACAACAAATGGCAAGCAATATGTAGGTAGTGCAAATGGAGAGAATTGTTTATGGCAACGTTGGTCTGACTATGCGAAGAATGGACATGGTGGAAATAAAGAGCTTCAAGCTCTATTAAAAGCACATGGCAACAACTATAAAGATAACTTCAAGTACTCTATTTTAGAAGTTTGTAATTTGAATTTAGGAACTGAGTATATTTTAAGTCGTGAAACATATTGGAAAGAAGTATTGATGACAAGACAATTTGGTTTAAACAGTAATTAACTTTTTTAGAAGAGAGGAAAACAGTATGAAATATTTAAAAACAATAATTATATTATTTATAGTTTCATTTATATTGGTGAGTTGTAATGATAATAATCAGTTTAATGAAGTAACAAGAGTAACGTTTACTTCAAATGGTAAAACTCAAACAATTTACCCTATTTGGTATGTTATAACATCAGGTATATATGAGAATGCAACAGAAGAAGAATATAAAACAGCTGAATTCAAGACGTCAGTAATGGTTCCTAATAATACGACTGTAGATACAATTGCTTTTTATACTACTGACTTCTTTTCTGGAAATATTTATGGTGCAAGCTCAAAACCTTATAGACCCTATAATATTTCTAAGGATGATGTTGGACAATATATATATATATATATATATATGCTCATGATTTAGGAGATTATTTTAGGAAACTTACATACAAGTGAAAGTTAAAAATGATACTACAATAGTTATAAAATATGGTACTAAGGGAAGAGAAACAACTTATACCGTAACAATATACTCATAGCAAATTTACGTTGTGCAGATTTCTTTAACAATTATAGTTTTGCATTGCTTTTTTTTTGCAATAATCATAAAAATTAAATTTGAAAAAAAGTTTAATTTTACAAAATGAGATAGTATTTTCTCAAAAAGGATAATCCCTATTAATAGGGTTAATGAGATTCAAACTGCCTCATTTTTGTACACGTTTTGAACTTTGCTTAAGACATCTTAAGAGAACATAGGTAATACATTGGTATTATCTATATTTTATACATATATTAACCAAATTTTATTTTATGTAGATTAATATAGGGTTGCTAACTATATTGACTTTGAAATGACTTTATGTTATTATTAACTTAATCAATTAAGTTGCGTTACAGGAATATTAATATAGGCAAGAAACTATAAAAAAGAAAATCTTTTAAATGAGTGGTATAATAGTAAACTTGTCCCAGAAAGGAGGAAGTATTTTTATAATAAATTAAAATTTAAAGAACTATTTTAAATTTATTTCATTGAGTCTTATTTGTAGTTTCTTCAATTTTTATCTTTAAAATAACTTACTTAGTTAGGAGAAAATGAAATGTGTAAGAAAAAAAGTATTCAAGTCAGTATTTTTATCATTACTTTAATTTTTTGTTTTGGTTTATTCTTTTTATTAGTAAATTTATTAGAAACTAGATCTTTTTTAGAAACGGATGAAATATCATCAAATTGCGTGGATACATCATCTATTGACTCGGAAGTAGAATCATTAAATCCTTCAGAAAATTATTCTTATTGCGAACTACCAATTGAGTTTGATCTTAAAAATACTTTTGGAAATATTGAAATAACAGAAAATCATATCCTGCTTACTTTTGAAGGTATGATTGTTGAAATTCCACAATTTAAGTATTATAGAATTAAAGACAAAAGGGGAAATACAAGATACTTTCAAGCAGATACATATTTAGAAGGGCTTCAAGATA
The DNA here is from genome assembly GCA_947572725.1 of uncultured Clostridium sp. Classification (GTDB taxonomy): domain Bacteria; phylum Bacillota; class Clostridia; order TANB77; family CAG-508; genus CAG-269. The sequence goes on from CANPDB010000058.1 coordinate 8,416, forward strand.
ATCCCTTTGCGTTGATTGCTATTTATTTACCCTCTTACGATTATGATGCAAATGTATATACTATGATTATCCAATATGGTGATGCAGATTTGAGAATTCTATATAATGTAAAACTTTCTCTAAAAAGTTTTGAAGTTGAATATTTTGAAAGTATAGCCATAGATTGGATTTTAGGTACAGATGAAATATCTACACGTTTAAAAGCTTCTGTAAGAGTTCAAGATAAAGGAAAAGGATTAACAAATAGATTAAATGTAGATTCGCATCAATCTTTCAATTCTATCCACCCTTCCTTCTATGATTCTTATACCGATAATGATGGTATAATTCATTCCTATGTGGATTCACATTTTGGTAATTATCAAGTGAATGGATTCATAACGGATGATCCAATTGTTCAAATTATTCCTAAGAACTTATTTTTTATTCCTGGAGAACACTTATATGTAGGAAAAGAGTATGGCTTTTTTGTAAACACGATTCATACAAATGCTGGAGACCGATATGCTGATGTTTTTGTATTTGATATTTTACATATATTACCAAAATTTCCAAATTATACAACAGGGTTTTCAAGAGTGACTCCCCTTTTTCAATATCGATATAGAACGTATGATAATACAGAATCTGCAGAAGGCTTTGATCCTAGTCTAACCAGTATTGTGTATCCACATATCCATTATGATGCAGCAGAATATTTTATAAATAATATTGGATTTAAACACTCTCTAGCAAATCCTACACTTTTAAATCCAGGAGATACAGGATATAAAGCAGAAGAAGATGATGGTGCATTTATTATTCAAACGAGATATAATGCTAGAGGTGTTGGATTAAAGAAAAAAGATGGAAATTTTACAAAAGACATATTGCTATTTGGCTTTGGTTTTATTCCTTATGTGGGAAGTATTTTGAGTGTAGGAGAGTTTGCAGTGTCATTGTATGATGGATTTGGAAATCAAGGATATTTTTATAGTAGGGATACTTGGGTAGAAGATAATGAAGCAAATATAGAAACTTATCAAACCAATAATACAGATCAAATAAGAGTTCATAATAATCTAATAAAATCTGTATCTTCCAGGTTAGTTCCAGATATAAATAATCCTAGAATTATTCATGTTGGTGGAGGGTATGCTGAATCAAAATATGTAGTTGCCCGTCGCTCCAATTCAAACTATGATAAAATGAATGTTGTTACATCAATTTCAGTTAATATCGTAGAAGACAATACATCTAGGTATTGGTCTTTTGGTTGGAAAGAACAAGGAGAGATTCAGGAGTATGGTAGTGCAACAGGAACTTATGAAACATCCAATTATGAACATGCAGGAGATGTTACTAGTGATGTGACAAAGTTTGGATATATTTCTAAAAATATAGAGGCAGGGTTTCCACATCAAATTTTCAGATTCGTTCCTACCATTAATAGTTCTTATTTGATTCGAGGTCATGGTGTTCAATCTCCAGATGTTATTATTCATGATGCCACTTTGAATCAGTCAACTGACGCTTTTTATCGCCATACTTTGGATTTATTAGCTGGACATGTTTATTATATAGAATATATTGGAAGAGAGTATTTTTATGAGTGTGAATATACAGTTCATATAGGATATAACCCAGAAACTGCAAATGAAATAAAAATTAATACGGAACAAACAGTTAGCCTTCGCCCTAATGATTGTGCTTTGTTTCATTTTTCTCCCACTTCTTCAGGTATTTTTGATATTTTTACAACAAATACATTAGGAGATCCCTATTTAATTTTACTTGATGAAAATGGAGTTCACCTAACATATGA
>CANPDB010000059.1 GCA_947572725.1 uncultured Clostridium sp.
TTTTGTTTTTCTATATCTTCTTAATATTTTTTCCCCAGATTATTTAACTCATATTTTACTTTGCGAATTGAAAAACAATATTTCAAATCTTGCATTTTGCAAGAAGAAAGGGGAAATAGTTATGGAAAGAGAAAGGACATATTTTATTTTGGCGAATTTGTCAACAGAGGATCGGCGAGTTATAGCAGAGGAAACTAAAAATAGTGAACTATTGGATGAACTTGCAGATGATCCAGAGGCTTATATTAGACATACAGTAGCTAAAAATTTTCGTTCTGCTATCAGCACTCTGGAGAGATTAAAGAAAGACGAAAATGAGGCAGTAAGCAAAATGGCAGAGAGAACACTTAGTATTCTTTTATGTGGATAGTAGAAGAAAAAGGCGTAGCTAGAAGAGGGGGAAGAGCAAATCTCGACCTTCTCTTTTCCTTTATAAAAGACATCTCTCTAGTGTGAAAGCTTACTATATAATTTTTTCATACCTTGTGTGTAGCAACTTCTTCGTGCTATTTTAAGTATTTAGTCTAAACAATAACCAAGTTTTATTAAAAAACAAAAGTTAAGCCATATAATCCTTGCAAAAAAACAAAACTTATGATATAAAAAAGAAAAAAGCAAATAATAAAATGAAATAGATAAAACACAAAAAGAATTGAGGTGAAGCAATGATAAAAGCCTATGCTAAAACAGATATAGGAAAAATAAGAGAAAAAAACCAAGACTACTATTACATATCAAATCCATTAGATGAAGTACAAATATACATGTTAGCAGATGGTATGGGAGGATACAATGGTGGAGAGATAGCAAGTAAACTAGCCATACAATCAGCAAAAAGCTATATAGAAAACAATTTTAAAGTGATAGAAAAAGATAAAGACAGTATCTTACAATTAATAGCAAGTAGTATGGAATACGCCAATATGGTAGTTTATGAAAAGTCGCAAGAAGACAAAGAATTAGAAGGAATGGGTACTACTTTAGAGATATGTTTAATATATAATAATAGAGCATTTATTGGACATATAGGAGATAGTAGAATTTATAGAATTAGAAAAGAATTTATGCGAAAGATAACTCAAGACCATAGTTATGTCCAAAAATTAGTAAAAGATGGAACCATAACACAAGAGGAAGCTGTACATCATCCGCAAAAAAATATGTTAATAAAAGCACTGCGGTTGTAATGCTTTTGTTGAGCCAGATGTTATGGTAAAAGGATTTAAAAAAGAAGATATTTTGATAATGTGTTCAGATGGATTATCAAATTTAGTACCACAAGAAGATATATTTCGATTAGCAAAAGAAGATATAGAGTTAGCGCCAAAAGAATTAATAAATGAAGCAAATAATAATGGAGGATATGACAACATAACAGTTGTTGTAATTAAAAATATATAACAAGCTACATATAAACACATATTAAGGGGAGATAAATATGAATATAGAAGGCAAACTATTAGCCAATCGATATGATATTATAAAAAAAATAGGTAATGGTGGAATGGCAACAGTCTACAAAGCAGAAGACAAAATTTTAAAGAGAAATGTTGCAATAAAAATATTAAGAGATGAATTTACAACAGATGAAGAATTTATAAAAAGATTTGAAGGAGAAGCCCAAGCAGCAGCAAGATTAGCACATGCTAATATTGTTTCTATTTATGATGTTGGAGTAGAGGGAGACTTATATTACATTGTAATGGAATTAATACAAGGAAAGACTCTAAAAGAAATTATTTTAGAAGAACATGGACCATTACCTTGGAAATGGTCTGTTAATGTTGCAATACAAATTGCCTCAGCTTTAGAAATGGCACATAAAAATAATATTGTACATAGAGACATAAAACCACATAATATAATTATCACAGAAGATGGAGTTGCAAAAGTAACAGATTTTGGAATAGCAAAAGCAGTATCTAATTCTACAATTACAGCTTTTGGAACAACAATTGGTTCTGTTCATTACTTTTCACCAGAGCACGCAAGAGGTGGTTTTACAGATGCAAAATCAGATATATATTCTTTAGGTGTTGTTATGTATGAAATGGTAACAGGAAGAGTACCATTTGATGCAGATACACCAGTATCAGTAGCACTAAAACATATGCAAGAAGATCCAGAAGAACCAATAGAAATCAACCCGAAAGTACCATATGCAGTAAATCAAATTATTATGAAAGCATTGCAAAAAGAAAGTAACTTTAGATATCAAACAGCAACAGAAATGTTAGTAGATTTAAAGAAAGCATTAAAAAATCCTGATGATGATTTTGTAGAAGAAGGATATGACCCAACAGCTTTAACACAAACAATAGATACAAGTATGTACAGAGGGATGGAAGAAGACGAAGAATACATAGATGAACAAGGAAAAAAACAAGGAAAATTCAAGCAATTCATAAAGAAACACAAAGTATTAAGTAGTGTAATTGGGTTAATAATATTATTTGCATTAAGCTTAGGAGGAACAATATTTGCATTAAACATAACAAATCCACCAGAAGCAGAAATGCCAAATGTAGTAGGAATGTCAAAAGAAGAAGCTCAAAAGGAAATAGAAAATGTAAAACTAAAATTTGAAGTAGATAAAGAAGAATATAATAAAGATGTTCCAGAAGGATTTATTATTTCACAAGACCCTTCATACATAGAAAACTACAATAAAGTAAAACAAGGTAGTACAGTAAAGGTAATAGTAAGTAAAGGTCAAGAAAAAACAACAGTTCCAAAAGTAGTAGGAATGGAAAAAGAAGAAGCAATTAAAGCATTAGAAGAAGCAAATTTAAAAGTAGAAGTAATAGAAGAAACAAGTAAAAAAGTAGAAGAAGGATATGTAATAAGTCAAGAAACAGATGCGAATGCAGAGGCATTTGCAGGAGATACAGTAAAAATTCACGTAAGCACAGGAACAGGAATTAAACAAGTAATTATGGCAAGTGTAATTGGTCAAAAAGAAGCAGATGCTAAATCTACACTTGAAAACTTAGGCTTAAAAGTAAGTATTAGCTATGAAGAAAATTCATCAAAAGATAATGGAATTGTTTTAAAACAAAGTATAGATACAGGCAAAGAAATAGATGAAGGAACCACAGTAACAATTACGGTAAATAAATTAGCTGAAATGAAATCAGTAGGGGTATCAGTAAATGTTAAGTCTTTATTAAAAGGAGATATATATGAAGCAGCAACTAGTACAGGAAATAATACAACAAGTACAGAAAAACCAGTTAAAAAAGTAAAAGTAAAGGTAGTTGTTGGAACTGATACAATATATTCTCAAACAGTTGAGGCTTCACAAACTAATATTTCTGCAGGTACAACAAAAGGAACAGGAACAAAAGAAATAAAAGTTTATATAGATGATGTTCTAAAAAATCAAGGACAAATTAATTATAGTAATATGACAACGTATACTGCGGAATAACAATATAAAAGGAATGGAAATAATTCCATTCCTTTTAACAAATGGAGGAAGAATGCAAGGATTAATTATAGAAAATATTTCTAATTTATATAACATAGAAGTAAATAATAAAATATATGAAGCAACTGCAAGGGGAAAGTTCAAAAAAGATGATATATCACCTGTTGTAGGGGATATTGTAGAAATAGAGATAACAGATGAAGAAAATAAGAAAGCAGTAATTAATAAAATAGAAGAAAGAAAAGTATATGTAAAAAGGCCCAAACTTGCAAATATAACACAGATTGTATTTGTAGTATCTAGTAAAAATCCAAAACCAGATTTGTTTATGTTAGATAAACAATTAGCATTTGCTGAATTTTTAGGAATTAAAGCAATTATAGTATTAAATAAGAATGATTTAGATGATGAAAAACAATTTAAAGAAATAAAGCAAACATATCAAAAGATTGGGTACAAGGTGATAGAAACAGAAGCAAAAAATAAAAAAGGAATAAAAGAATTAAAAAAGGAATTAGAAAATAATATTAATGCTTTTTCAGGAAATTCGGGTGTAGGAAAATCAACTTTAGTAAATGGAATATTTCAAGATGAAATTACAAAAGAAGGTGAAATCAGTAAAAAGAATAAAAGAGGGAAAAACACTACAACTGCAATAAAACTATATAAAATAAATAAAAAAACATATATTGCAGATACACCAGGATTTTCTACTTTTGATATTTCAGAAATAGAGAGTAATAATTTAGAACAATATTTTAAAGAATTTAAAGAGAACATATCAAACTGTGAATTTGTAGGGTGTACACACATTAAAGAAGAAAAATGTGGAATAAAGCAAGCAATAGAAGAAGGAAAAATAGAAATAGAGAGATATAATAGATTTTGTAAAATAAAACAAGAACTAAAAGAAAAGGAGGAACACAAAAAATGGTAGAAATATCAACATCAATACTTTCTGTAAAAAAAGGAGAAGAATCACAAACATTTTTTAAATTAGAAGCAGCAAAAACAGATTACTTTCATATTGATGTAATGGACGGAAAATTTGTAGAAAAAGATAACTATGAAAAAATGTTAGAATATGCATCTTACATAAAAAGAATATCTAACTTACCATTAGATGTACATTTAATGGTAGAAGATATAAAACCAGCAATTGATGAATTCTTATCAGTAGAACCCAATATAATTACATTTCATTACGAAGCATGTAAAAACAAAGAAGAAGTATATGAACTAATAAAATACATAAAAGAAAACAATTGCAAAGTAGGAATATCAGTAAAGCCAGACACAAGAATAGAAGAAATATATGAATTTTTGCCATATATTCATATGTGCTTAATTATGACAGTAGAGCCAGGAAAAGGTGGACAAACGCTCATTACAGATATGGTAAAAAAGATTGAAAAATTAAAAGAATATATAAAAGAACATAAAATAGAAATAGACATAGAAGCAGATGGAGGAATAAATTTAAAAACAGCACCAATGATAAAAAAAGCAGGAGCAAACATTTTAGTAGCAGGAACAGCCATTTTAATGGCAAATGATTTTAAAACTATTATAGATGAACTTAGATAGGTTGCCAATGGTTCCGGGTTTAAATGGCAACTTTTTGCCATTGGGGACGGAGAATCTTGGCAATTTTTTGCTAAATAAAAAACAATTATAAAATTTGATAAATTTTATAATTGTTTTTTAAATGAATTTATAATTCTAATTTGAATTGTTTATATTCAAATTCTTTTTCTTTAAGTTCGCATATTAGATTATATACTTCTTTAATATCATTTTTTGTACATCTTCTAATCTCCAATGATTTACTCCTTTTCAGCAGATGAATTTTTTAAGAATAAATTAGAAGTTACAATTCCTAAACCGACAACAACTGCAAGTAAATCTACAATTGAACCAATGAAAGGAATTAAACCAATTACCCATAAACCAATACAAGTAGCAACTATTATTCCTAAAAATTTAATATTTTCTTCCATTTTTAATTTAGCGCAAATTAATTTTGCAACTGTAATAATAGAAATTGAAGAACTAATAGCAATTAAAGTAAATAATATAGCTATTGTTAAGAATCCAAGTGGTACTGTAATTCCTAATATTAATAATATAATAGCGACAATACTAGCAACGATAGGTGATAAAATACCAAATCCGATAACAGGTAAAGTCTTTTTAGTTAACAACATAGTAGCTTTATCTATAAATTTAGGTGCTAACCATGAACATAGAAGCCATATAACGATTGCTGTTACAATTGTTGAAACTAAAGAGAAAAGTGCATCCTTAAAACTAAATGAATTACTTTGTGAAGATGATTTTGTATATTTAGTTTCTCCAGCAACAGAACCTTCTGGAATAGATAATTCTTTTGAAGAACTGTAATTTAAGTTACCTTTAATAGAGCCCTGTGCAGTTATTGAAGGTTCACCTTCATTTTCAGATGATTCATTATTTGCTTGTGTAAAATTGATATTATTACAATCAACAAAAGCATTTCTTCCAACAACACCTGATATAGATAAATCAGAGCATCCTGCCTTCATATCTCTATATATGTATCCAGATACATTAATATTATCTGCTGCAGCATATACATCACAAACAGCACCTTTAATATCTATACTATCTGCCATTGCAAATAGATTGCTGTAAATATATCCTTCGGCTTCAACTGTAATTGATTTTGCTATAATAAATGCATCTCCACCTATTTGAGACTTGATTGTAACAGAATTTGCAAATACAAATAAGTTACCATCTACAATATAATCAATTGTAACATTATCTCCACTTAAGTAAATATCACTCTTTTTAAAACCATCTTCTTCAGAAGTTGTTTCTTGAGAGCCAGCATTTTCAGTTCCTTCAGCTGGAGTTTGATTTGCTGTTCCTTCAGGAGAAGTAGTATTACTATTAGTTGCATTTTCGGTAGCTCCAGTATTTGTTTGTTGATGATCATCAGCTTCTGGATCATCAATAACAGGATTTGTAGTTTGAGCATTATTTGTCTCATTTTCAGCTCTTACTACTGGAATAGTAATTGATAAAGTCATCATTATTACTAATAACATTGTAATAACTTTAAATTTGTTTTTTAACATTTTAATACCTCCTAAAATATTTATATTTAAAAATATATACTTTTAGGAGAAATTTGTCAATTAAAATATGACAATCACTTAAAATTTAATTATGACAGTTTAAATATATGTAATTTTAATAGCGCAAAGAGGATAGTATTTATATATTTTGTAGTGAGCTTGTGGGGACCGTTCAAAAATCCTCAAAAGTTCATAGAACTTTTGCTAGGATTTTTAGAATGGGGATAACAAAAAAATATATAAATACTATCCTCTGGGAGCGAGTAGTTATAAATAAAAAACTATCATAATTAAATTTTAAGTGATTATAATTCAAGTTTTATTTTTTATAAAATAAGCACATTCAGAAGAAGATAAAGTAGAAGGACAAACAAGAGTATATGAACATTTACCATCTTTTTGATAAATACAATTTAAAGAACAATTTATATTTGTCAAAAGAATCACCTCACAAGAATAATATGTGCAAAACATGTAGAAATATGCAATAAAAAAGTCGAATAAAAATATTCGACAAAATTATTTAATATTATTACTTAAAGTTTTACAAATTAAACATTATTCTTTTTAAAATTTTTACAAAATTCGTTAATTGAACAAGTATCACATTTAGGTTTTCTTGCAACACAAGTATTTCTACCATGCCATACAAAAAGATGATTAATATCTTTTAAATATTCTTTAGGAAAGATTTTTAATAAATCTTGTTCAATTTTTTCAGGTTCTTTCTCCTTAGATAAACCAATTAAATTTGAAATTCTTTTAGCATGTGTGTCGACAGCAATTCCTTCAGGAGTTCCAAAAACCTCTAACATTATTACATTAGCACTTTTTCGTCCAACACCTGCAAGACTTGTTAATTCGTCCATAGTATGTGGAACTATACCACCAAAGTTTTCTAAAACTTGTTTTGCACATAGTTTGATATTTTTTGCTTTATTTTTATAAAATCCACAAGGATGTATTATTTCTTCTAATTCGTGAATATCAATATCTACAAAATCTTGAATTGTTTTACAACGATTAAAAAGTTCAGGAGTAGTTTTGTTTACTCTTTCATCTGTACATTGAGCAGATAGCATTACTGCTATTACTAATTGAAATGGATTTTCAAAGTCTAAACTGCAAGTTGCATCTGGATAGGCCTTTTTTAAAGATTCAATTAGTTCAATTGCATTTTTCTTGTTCATAAAAACACATCCCTTCAAAATGTTTTATTATATTTTATAGGAAAAGTAATTGTTTTATTTTCAAAATCAATAGCAGACCATTTAAAGCCTAAAACTTCACTTCTTCTGTTAATAACAGAATTGAATTTACCTACTATTTATAATATTGGAATTATAATAGCACAAATTTAGTCAAAAATCTAGTTATGAGCAACTTTTTTTAGTAAGATATAATTAAATTATTTACAGATAAAATACAGAGTGCGTACACTTCAGTGTGTTTTTCATGGAGAAGTATTGAAAAATGTACGTTTTATAAATTGCAAATAAATCATAATTATGCTAAAATGTGAACAGTAAAAAACTTAAATTATATAATTATTAAGAAGGAGAGGAAAATGGATAGCAGTACGAATATAGATGAGCTAAAGGAAATAGTTCAAAAATTTTGTAAAGATAGAGAATGGACAAAATTTCATGATCCAAAAGAATTAGCAATAGGAATATCAACTGAGGCAGGAGAACTATTAGAAATATTTAGATTCAAAAACGAAATACAAATGCAAGAAATGCTAAAAGATCAAAAAAAGAAAAAAGATATCTCGGAAGAATTAGCTGATGTTTTATATTATGTGTTACTATTTTCAAAGTATACAGGGATTGACTTGGCAGAAGCATTAAAAAATAAGATGAAATTGAATGAAGAACATTATCCAGTAGAAAAATCATTTGGAAATAATAAAAAGTATAATGAGTAATAATATAATGAAAGGAATAAGATAAAATATTATGTATAAAAAGTATATTATAATAGTTACAGGAGAATTAGCTGCTGGAAAAACTAGTTATGGCAAAAAAATCTCAGAAGTATTAAAAATACCTTTTTTTAGCAAAGATGAAATAAAAGAGATTTTATACAATTCTTCTAATAATACGAATTTAGATTATGAAGCAAAACGAAGAATGGGAGCAATAAGTTATGAAGTATTTTATTATATAATAGAAAAACAGATGAAAGTGGGGTTGCCTTTAATAGTAGAAAGTAATTTTGTAAAGGAATCTGTTTCTATTATAAAAGATTTGTTGAATAAATATGATTATAAAAGTATTACAATTAGATTTGAAGGAGATTTACAGATATTACATAGAAGGTTTTTAAATAGAGAATATTCAGATGAAAGACCTATGGGATTAGTATCAAATGGAATGTTTGATGATTTTGAAAATTTTGAAAAAACAGCTATAAAATCCAAAGAATTTAAAATAAATGATAATGAGATATTAGTTGATACAACAGACTTCTTAAAAGTTGACTTTGATGAAATAATAGAAAATATACAAAAGTTTATGATGTAAACATTCATATAAATAAGTTAGTTATACAAGGATATTATAACTAGTAGGTATTCTGTTATGTGAAAATATCTAACTAAAATCTAACTTGAATGAAAACATATTGAAGATAAGAAAAATTCTAGAGAAATATTAAATTTACCAGATAATATAGAATTAATAGTATTGCTAACTTTAGAATATAAAGATGATAATGAAGAAATGCCTATAAAGGAAATATGGAGCAAAAATGAAATTGATTTTTAACGAGTTTTACATAAAAAGGAACAAATAAACAAAAAAACTAATATAATATAGAAAAAAGCATGGGAGGTAAAAATGTTACATTTATTTAGAAAAACACTTGCAGTATGTTTAATTGGTTTAGGATTAGGTATTTTATTAGTATTACTACTTCCCATAACAGGATGGTTATTTATAATTGGAGTAACAGTAGTATGTGTTGGCTTTATGTGGCTTGCATGTTAATTTAAAAGGAGGGATACATATGACAGTTGTAGTAAAAAAAGTTCCTAAATTTTTAAGGGGATTTGTAAAGTTGGTATTTGGAATTAAAGATTAAAATTAGAAAAGAAAACTTATTAAAAAATAAGTCTTCTTTTTTTAGTTATCATATATGAGTTAAATAATCTGGGGAAAAAATATTAAGAAGATATAGAAAAACAAAA
>CANPDB010000060.1 GCA_947572725.1 uncultured Clostridium sp.
AAACTAGATATTTGTGTTTAATCCTAGTTACCCACTTAAAATAATGCAGAGCCAACAAATTGATAAATCTTATAAAAATATTATATATGCTTTTCCTATAATTACTGTTATTTTTTCAATTCCTATGGGACTTTTAACAAACTATTTGGCTAATATTTTAAATTGGTTTGGACTTTAAAAACAAAAAATTATATGTTATACTATAAAAGAATTGAGGTGATTGATGTGCCAAATAATATTCAAAAAATTTTGAATGATTTTTTAGAAGAAGTAAAAATAATATTAGGCAGTAGATTAAAAAAGATAGTGCTATATGGCTCATATGCAAGAGGAGATTATAATAAAAATTCAGATATAGATATCATGATTTTAACAGATTTATCAGATAAAGAAATAAGTGAATATAGTATGAAAATATGGGAAAAAAGTGCAGATATAGAAATCGATCAAGGAATTGTGCTTTCCCCTTTAGTAAGAAATATAGATAATTTTGAAGCTTGGTCAGATGTAAAACCATTCTATATGAATATTATAAATGAAGGAGTGGTATTAGTTGGAGAAAAAAACTAGTAAAGAATTTGCTTTATATAGATTAGAAAGAGCAAAGGAAGAATATGAAACAGCCAATTTGTTATTTAGAGAAAATAAGTTATTAGCAGCTAATAATAGAGCATATTATTCAATATTTTATGCAATTAGAGCAATACTCGCAATGGAGAAGATTGATTTTAAAAGACATAAAGATGTATTAGCATATTTTAATAAAAATTATGTCAAAACAGAAATTTTCCCAAGACAAATGGGAAGAAGAATAATAATGGCTTCTAAAGTGAGAGAAGATAGTGATTATGATGAGAAATATGAACCAAGTTCTGAAGCTACTTTCTTGCAAATTGAAACATGTAAAGAGTTAATAGAATTAGTAGAAAAATATTTAGACAATTTATAAAGAAAATAATACAAAGTTATTGCAAATTGGATATTTGTGATTATATGATTACAAAATTTAGGAAACTTACTACAAGTTTCCTTTTTTAGGTTTTATATATCAGAGGGAAGGATAAGGAAAGCAGAGTATTTCCTATAAACAATAGAAAGACAAGCTTTCTAATCGTCTGTTATGACAAAAATATTGCAGAGAATATGCAGAGTGCGTACACTTCGGTGTATTTTTTATGCAAAAATATTGAAAAATCAATATATTATTTACGATATATTATTTACAATTATAAAGCCAAGTATTTATTGAAAATTATCTAAACGTATGTTATCATAGTTAAAATAGAATAGTAATTTATAGGGAGGATTAAATAAATGAACGAATATATAAATTTGACATTAGAAAACATTGATGAGGAGCATATATGTTGTGCAATAGGAGATAAAAAACATCAAGCAGGTGTTGATAGTAAAAAAGAATGGATAAAAAGCAAATTAAAAGATGGTCATATTTTTAGAAAATTAAATGCAAGAGGAAAAATATTTATTGAATATGAGCCAATAGAAACAGCTTGGATTCCTATTAGTGGTAAAAATTATGAATATATTTATTGCTTATGGGTAGCAGGAAGTTTTAAAGGAAAAGGAATTGGAAAAGAATTACTAGAATATGCAATAAACGATTCAAAAGAAAAAGGTAAAAGTGGTATATGTACTCTAGTTTCTAAAAAGAAGAAACCTTTTATTGGAGAAAAGAAATTTTTTGAACATTACGGATTTAAAGTAGTAGATAGTATTGCAGATTATGAATTATTAGCATTGCAATTTGAAGATGGAGAAACACCTAAATTCAATGATAATGCAAGAACTATGAAAATAGATAATCAAGATTTCACTATTTATTATAGCAACGAATGTCCTTATGTAGAATATGAAGTAAATGAATTAACTGAATATGCAAAGGAAAATAATATAAAAATTAACTTTATAAAAATAGATTCATTAGAAAAAGCAAAAAATGCACCTTGTATTTTTAATAACTGGGCTAATTTCTATAAAGGAGAATTTATATCTAATACGATATTAAATGCTAATTCATTTAAAAAGTTAATAGACTAAAAAATTACAAGTTTGTAGTTTGTTAAAATAATAGTAATTTGAAAGTGAGATAGATAGTATGAAAAAAAGTAAAAGTAATATCTGGTTGAAGACATTATTTAGTATATATATTATATTGTTAATTTGGATAATATTATTTAGACTTAATTTCTCCATTTCTAGTATTCATAGAATTAGAGAGATAAACTTGATTCCATTTTATTATGAAAATGTATATGAAGGAGATATTCCAATTTTTGAGGCGATTTTAAATGTTCTTATATTTTTACCATTTGGAATATATCTAAAAATGTTTGGTATTATTAATAAAAAAGCAATTTTATCTGGATTCGTGATTAGTTGTTTATTTGAATTGTGTCAATTTATTTTTGAATTTGGTGCAAGTGATATAACAGATATTATTACAAATACTTTAGGAACAATATGTGGAATATATTTATATTCATTATTTTGTAAAATCTTTAAAGACAACGATAAAGTAAATAAGATTTTTAAAATAATAGCAACAATAATGTCAACTATTATGATGGCTTTATTCTTATTTTTACTAATCAATTCTATTATATAAATTACAATTTTGTAGTTTAAAAGATTTATGGTAATTTATAGGGAGGAAATATATATGAATATAAAAGTTGTTACAGGTGGAATCTTAGAAAAAGATGGAAAGTTTTTATTAGTTCAGGAAAATCAAGAAATATGTAAAGGAAAATGGAATGTTCCAGCAGGTGGTTTAGAGGAAAATGCATCTTTAATTGAAGGTGCAAAAAGGGAAATATATGAAGAAACTGGCTGTAAAGTTGAAATAACAGGAATATTAGAAATTATTAATGAAATACTAGAAGGTGTGAATATAGTTTGTTTCTTTTTTGATACTAAAATTATAAATGAAAATGTTAAAGTAGATGGACAAGAAATATTAAATGTAAAATGGTTTACTTATGAAGAAATTATGGATATGAAAGATGAACTTAGAGCATATGGGTATTTCTTGAGTACAATTAAAAACAAAATAGATAATAAAATACAATCTACTGAAATTATAAAAAGTATAAGAAAATAAATAATATTTAAAGTTACCTAACATATTCTAAAAAATTTCAAAAGATTTTTGAATGAAAACATGTGGAATGTGTTCATTTGAATATACAATAAATAAGATAAAAATAATTAATGTAAGCAAAATGTTTAACATAACATTTTGCAAAAACATTGCAAAATCCTGCAGTATACAAGCATATTTTTGTCTGTTAAAATAGTATTATCTAAAATAGTAAATATTGAAGCAAGAGAGAATTTAAATTTTAAATTTCTCTTGCTTTTTCGTATTGGATTTATAAATTAGGAAATTTTAATTTCTTAATTTATGATAAACGAAATGAAAGGAAAAAGATGGAACTACTAAAAATAACAGATGAAATTATAAATTATCAATTTATTCCAGTGCCTAACAAATTGTTTCATACAAAAGAATATTTTAAAATAAGTTCAAATGCAAAACTTGTATATATTCTCTTTGTAAAGAGATTGGGATTGTCCAAGCAAAATAAATTATGCAATCAAAAAGAAGAAATCTATATTGTCTATTCTCAAAAAAAGTTATGCAAAATTTTAAATAAAACAGATAAAACAATAAAAAGGCAATAGATGAGTTAATAGAAAATAAATTGATATAAAAAGAAAAAACAGGAATTGGAAAAGTTGATAAATATTATATTTATGATATTTTTCAAAATGATAAACACGTAAAAATTAAGAATGGCAATCGGAAATTTTTCTAAAAATCAATCGGAAAAATTACGAAATAATAATATTAATAATTATAATAAAAATAATCTTAATAAAAAAGAAAATAATTTTATACAAAGAGAGTATACCATAGAAGATTTTGAAAAATTATATGCTAATAGTCAATGGAAAAATAATGAATAACATTTTTAAAATTTTAATATATATGGATTATGAAAGATAATTTTATAAAATATAACATTGAAGATATAATTAATCAAAAACTCTATGAAGAAAATATAATTGATGAAAGTACATATAAATTTGTTAAAGATAAATTATTAAGATTATTATATGAATTGGATAAAAATACTAGAGAACTTTAGACAAGTGTGATATATTGGTTTTGTATTAATTGTATAAGGTTCAAAGTGTTGAAAAATAATTACAATTTTATCTGTGTCAAAGTTTATTTAAAACGCAGTTACATACAAAAGTATGCTCCTTTACCTTTTAAATAAACTTTTTCTTGCTAAAATTTAATTCTTTTTCAACTAAATCAATAAATTAGGAGGATAAAATAAAAATGACCTTATATGAAATGAAAAATGAATTTAATAAACGGTAAAACAATTT
Source organism: uncultured Clostridium sp. (assembly GCA_947572725.1). Lineage (GTDB taxonomy): Bacteria > Bacillota > Clostridia > TANB77 > CAG-508 > CAG-269. Next base: position 4,423 of record CANPDB010000060.1, read on the forward strand.
TTGATTTACCATTAAGAGTAGTATATTATGCAAGAGTTTCAACAGAAAAAGAAGAGCAGTTACATTCTTTAGACAATCAAGTTACATACTTTAATGAATATATTAAATCAAACAAAAATTGGCAATTTATAAATGGCTATATTGATGAAGGAATCACAGGAACCAGTTCTAAGAAAAGAGAAAATTTTATGAGAATGATTGCAGATGGCAAAAATAAAAAATTTGATTTAATCGTAACAAAAGAAGTTTCAAGATTTTCGAGAGATACCATTGATAGCTTACTTTATACTAGAAAATTATTAGAATATGATGTTTGTGTATATTTTACTTCAGATAATATTATAACAGCTTCTAATGATGGAGAATTAAGGCTTACCATCATGTCTAGTATGGCACAAGATGAAGTTAGAAAATTATCTGAAAGAACTAAATTTGGTTTTAAAAGATCTCTTGAAAAAGGTAGAGTTTTAGGAAATGATAACATTTGGGGATATAAAAAAGAGGATGGAAAATTAGTAATTGATGATGAGGAAGCAAAAGTTGTAAGAGAAATTTTTGAAGTTTATGCAAATGATGAAAAAATAGGCTTAAAAAATTTATCTTTTTATTTAAAAGAGAAAGGAATGCTAAATCGAAATGGAAATCCGATTCATCAAAATACCTTAAAGAAAATTATACAAAACCCTAAATATAAAGGATTTTATACAGGTGGACTATCTACTGTTGTTGATTATAGAAGCAAAAAAAGAAATTTCATTAATCCATCTGAATGGAAACTATATGAAGATACTGAAACTGTTCCACCTATTGTTAGCAAAGAACTATGGGAAAAAGCAAACCAAAAATTACTTGAACGAAGTAAATCTGCAAGTATGTATCAAAAACATCAAACAAAATATGCTTTATCTGGAAAAATATATTGTGAAAATCACAAATGTGGTTTTGTTAGAAAAGTTAAGCATTATAAAACAAAAGGCGATATTATTCGTTGGATATGCCAAGATTATAATAATACTGGTAGGAAAAATTGCTCTACTCCATTTGTTTTAGAAAAAGATATTTATAGTATTTTATTAAATGTTTTTAAGTCTTATGAAAAATATGAAGATGAGATTACACAAGAGTTACTTACTTTCTACAATGAAATTTTATATAAACAAGAAAGCAACTCTAAAGAAATAGAATTGAAAAACGAAATCAATAACCTTTTAAATAAAAAAGAAAAGCTAATTGATTTAGCTTTAGACGGTATTTTAAGCAAAGAAGATTTAAAGGTAAAGAAATTAACTATTGAAAAGCAAATTGTAGATTTAAAAGCAAAATTACAAGAAATACAAAGGCAATCTGTAAAGAAGAAAAATCAAAAACAATATCTAAATGTTTTAAAAGAAAATATATTAAAAAATCTTGAGGTAAACGAAAATAATGTAGAAGATTATATTGAAAAATTTTTAGATAAAATAATTGTCAAAGACAATGAAGATAAAGTAGAACTACAAATTATATTAAATACGAAAGAATTAATGAATATAAATATATCGGATAAACTCAGGCAATTTAAGAATTTGAGTGATAAAGAAGAATTGAATAAAATAGCAGATTTAAACCATTTGAGCAATGATAGAACTGCTCAAATAAAAAATTACAACTTTGTCACTCCCATGCACATAGTAATCATCTGTTTACCAGTACAGCAACATTTCTTAAAAAATCCGTCCATATTAAAAGCAATTCGAGGTAAATAACCCAAATCCTCTAAAAAAGTAAACAGAGGAAAAAATATTGCCATAGGAGGGAGCATAACAGAAACAACCCATGTTAATGTTTGATAAACACCAGATATTAGCATATCTGAAAGCCAATGAGGGCAATTTATAAATTCAGCAAAAGCAATTAATTTTTCCTGAAACCAACCAAACATAGAAAATAGCAATTGAGAGGGATAATTTGCACCTACAATAGTAATCCAGAAAACTATTCCTAAAAATAAAATCATAATAGGAAAACCAAACTTTTTAGAAGTCAAAATTTTATCAATTTTTCTATCCCTTCCGAGAATAATTTTCATTTTCAAAACAACAGACTTTTTTACAGAGTTTTTCTGCTTTTTTCATAATACTACTAACAATATGATCTTTAAAAGTTTCAGTAGTAATGTTTTTTTGATTTAAATCATTTTGAATACTATTTTTTGTATCTTGAATGACAGAATTATCAGCAATAGAAATAGACAAATTATTTTCAATTGTTTCTAATATTTTTTCTTCGCCATCTATTATTTTTAAAGAAATCCAACGATATAGGTTGTCTGGCAATGTAAAAGAAGTTTTTAAAGCTTCCTCTAACTTTTTAATACCATCTTCTATTCCAGAAGAATATTTGATTTTTTTAGGATGAGGAATAAGTTCTTTATTACAAACTTTTGTAATAGTATCCATTAAATTATTTAAAGTTTTTTTATTTCTTGCAATCGTTCCTACGACAGGAATACCAAGTTCTTTCGATAAAAGCTCTAAATCAATTTTTATTTTTTTCTTATTAGCCTCATCTAATAAATTAACACAAAGAACAACCTTGTCTGTAATCTCCATAATTTGAAAAACTAAATTTAAATTTCGTTCTAAACAAGTAGCGTCTACCACAACAACAGTAGCATCAGGTTCGCCAAAACATATGTAATCTCTAGCAATTTCTTCTTCTTCTGAATTAGACATAATAGAATATGTACCAGGTATATCTACAAAAAGAAAATCAAGATTTTTATAATTACACTTGCCAGTAGTGTTGGAAACTGTTTTTCCAGGCCAATTTCCTGTATGTTGATGCATACCAGTTAGACTATTAAAAATAGTAGATTTTCCAACATTAGGATTACCAGCAAGTGCAATTGTATAACCATCATCATTTTTAAAATTATTGAAATCATCTTCTAATAATTTAGTACCTGTTGAAGATTTTGTTAGTCCCATAGGCACCTCCTTAAATTAATATATACTATAGTTTATGAATCACAAAAAATATAGTTACAATTAAAAATAGATTTCAATTAATAAAGAATCTTCATCTCTAATGGCAATTAAGGAACCTCTAATATCAAAAGCTTTTAGTCCTTTAGAAGGACTGGTTAAGATAGGGGTAATTGAAGCATTATTAACTAGTCCTAAATCTAAAAGTCTTCTTCTGATGTTTCCGATTGCAATTTAATTTTTTTATAAAACCTTTTTTATTTAAAGGTAAATTATTTAATGTATTTATTTGTTGTTTCATATGATGCCTCCTTGTAATATACTACAATTCACAATAAAATATGCTACTCGCTATAATATGCTACAATTCTAATTCTAAATAGCGCGAAGGAGTTTATATATTCAATTTTTTTAGGAGGATACGAGTAGGAATTACTTGGGGGAGCCTAAAAAAATTAATATATACACTCCTGGGAGCGAGTAGATTATTTATATTTTAATTGTAGCTGTAATATATTATATTTTGTCGAAAAATAAATGTTACTATTGACAATTATTAGAAATTATGAAAAAATGAAAAAGATTTTTATAAAGATAATAGAAAATATATGATATAAGTTGAAGGGAGAAGTAGAAATGGAAAAAGTAAGAGGATTTGAAATAGCAAAAGGTTTTGAAGATAAAGGAATTAATTTACCAGTAAGAAAAACAAAATATTCTGCAGGATATGACATAGAAGCAGCAGAAGATGTAATAATACCTAGTTTTAAGAAAGGCATGAATCCAACACTTGTAAAAACAGGATTAAAAGCTTATATGCAAGATGATGAAATGTTATTATTATACAACAGAAGCTCAAATCCAAAGAAAAAGGGATTAATTATGGCAAACAGCGTAGGGGTAGTAGATAAAGACTATTATGGAAATCCTGATAATGACGGTCATTTTATGTTTGCTTTTTATAACATTAAAGAAGAAGATGTTGAAATAAAAAAAGGTGAGGCAATAGGGCAAGCAATATTTGAAAAATATCTAGTAGTCGATAATGATATATCAGAAGGTGAGAGAATAGGTGGATTTGGTTCAACAAGTAAATAAAACAATTATTTAAAGACACCAACAATAAAATTATAATAAAAAAAATTGAAAAAAATTTATACTTAGAGGCACAAGTAATACAAGGAAAATATACATAAAAAATTAATGATAAAAGCTTTGACTTTTATCATTTTTTGTTGTATAATAAGAATGGTTAAAAAATCCAATAAAGTTATTTAATGTCATATAAATTTAAAATCTTTTTTGGACAAAATATGAGAATGCTGAAAGGAGATGTCATACATGTTCAATGTAGGTGACAAAATAGTATACCCAATGCATGGAGCAGGGGTAATTGATTCGATAGAAGAAAAGGATATATTAGGAGAGAAACAATCTTATTACATATTGAAGATGCCAGGAGAAGTAAAAATAATGGTACCAACAGCTAAGGCAGAAACAGTAGGTGTAAGAAATATTATAGATAAAGGTTCAGCAGATAAAGTAATTGGAATACTAGAAAAAGATGAAACAGAAATGGATAAAAACTGGAATAAGAGATATAGAGACAATATGGATAAAATGAAAAGTGGAGATATCTATGAAATTGCTGATGTTGTTAGAAACTTAAGCTTTAAGCAAAAAGAAAAAGGATTATCAACAGGTGAAAAGAAAATGCTAACAAATGCAAAACAAATTCTAGTAAGTGAATTGGTATTAGCAGAACACGCATCTCAAGAAGAAATTGAGCAATTAGTAGATACAAAAATTAATACTTCATATATGATGTTTAGAGCAGATGATATAGAACAAGAAAGTGTTGTTAATAAGTTTATTCCGTTTGATAGCACAGGAACATCTGATGATTTATAAAATATATATAATTGTTTTTTAGTATATAAGAACCGCCATTTCTGGCGGTTTCTTAAATTATTGGTGCAGATGATCGGAATCGAACCAGCACGGATTATTCGTCCGCAGGATTTTAAGTTGTTCCATCATTTTGTTGGTTATTTACATTTAACAATTTTTATCCTTATTATTTTTGTACTCAAGTCCTTGATTTTCTTAATGATTTCTTGCTTTATATTGTAATATAATAAATTATAAAAATATATAAATCTAATTAAACTTTTTCAAGTTTTGTTAGAAAAATTTTAAGTAAAAAGCAATATATCTATGTCAATAACTTTTGAAAATGTCATAAAAAAATTTCAAAATTAACTTTTAATTA
>CANPDB010000061.1 GCA_947572725.1 uncultured Clostridium sp.
TTCTTGCTGCTAAAAGTGCTGCTTCATTTAATACATTTTCTAGGTCTGCTCCTGCGAATCCTGAAGTATTTTTAGCTATAACTTTTAAGTCAACATCATCTGCTAATCTTTTCTTTCTTGAATGTACTTCTAATATTTGTTCTCTTGCTTTTACATCAGGTGCCCCTACTACTATTTGTCTATCAAATCTTCCTGCTCTTAATAAAGCCTTATCTAATACATCTGGTCTGTTTGTTGCTGCTAAAACTATAACACCTTCGTTTTCAGCAAAACCATCCATTTCAACTAATAATTGATTTAATGTTTGCTCTCTTTCATCATGTCCTCCACCAAGTCCTGCTCCTCTTTGTCTACCTACTGCATCAATTTCATCTATAAATATAATACATGGTGCATTTTTCTTAGCCTGGTCAAATAAATCTCTTACTCTTGAAGCACCAACACCTACAAACATTTCAACAAAGTCTGAACCACTTATAATAAAAAATGGTACTCCCGCTTCTCCTGCTACTGCTTTTGCTAAAAGAGTTTTACCTGTTCCAGGTTGACCTACTAATAAAACACCTTTTGGTATTCTTGCTCCCATATCTGTAAATTTCTTTGGATTTTTCAAGAATTCTACAATTTCCTCTAATTCTTCTTTTTCTTCATCAACACCTGCAACATCTTCAAATGTTATCTTGTTCTTCTCTGCTGGAGTCATCATTCTTGCTTTACTCTTTCCAAAAGACATTGTTTTGCTTCCTGGATTACCTCCATTTGCTCCACCCATCATAAAGAACCAGAATATAAAGAAAATGATTAATAATCCGAATGGTGTTAATAAACTTAATATTGTAACAAATATAGATTGAGATTTTTCTTCAAGTGTAAATGCCCCATCTTTTAAGAAATCTTCAGAATAAGACATAAAACTTTCCATATTTGGTATATTAACTTCTTTTTTAATTTTATCATCCTTTAATTGTACTGTTGCTGTTGTACCATTTGATTCAATTTCTATGGATTCCACTTTACCACTATTAATTTGAGTGATTAATTCAGAATACTTTAATTTAGAATCACTATTTTCTACAATTGAAGATAATACAACAATAAATATGACTCCTATTATCAGCCACATAGCTAATGTTTTAATTCCATTTTTCAAAATAATTCCTCCTCGTGTTCAATTTACATTGAATTTATAACATATAAAATTTTGTTTTTCAACAATTTTTATATGACTTTTTGATTACATTTTTAATGTGTTTTACTTTTTATTACGGCTACTTATAATTGATTTTAAAAATATATTTGATTCATAAAATATATTTTGTGATTTTTAACTAAAACTTTTATTTTTTTGTTAGGAGTTAGATATTTATTTCCAATATTGTTACTACATAACTTTATAATATCTTCTATATGTATTTTTTCAATTCCCTGTGAACTTCCTAAAAGTCTTGTTATAGTATATATCACAAGCCTTGATTTTATTACTTTTTCTTGTACATTAAATTTCTTTAAATCTAAAACAATTTCTTTACCCTCTTTGTATTTATTTCCATCTTTATTTTTGTTTTTGTCTTTATTTTCGTCTTCTTTCAGAACTATAGAATCAAATACTTTTTTCACTTGTTCTTCCATATAATCTTCTTGCTCACAAACTAAGCAAGACAATCTATCTAAAGTATCAATAATATTAGGATTAAACTCATCTTTAATATACGGAATTATAATATTTCTAACTTTATTTCTAGTATAAATATTTTCAAAATTAGTTTTATCAATCCTAGGCTTTAAATTTCTTTCTTCACAATAATCTTCAATCTCGCTTCTATCACACTCAATCAAAGGTCTAATATAATTCTCCCTTTTAGGTTCAATTCCCTTTAGACCATTTATTCCGCTACCTCTTAGTAAATTCATAATCATTGTCTCTACTTTATCATTTTTATTATGAGCAATCGCAATCTTATTACAATTTGTCTTTTTGCACATCTCATCAAAAAAATTATATCTAGCTAATCTACCTGCTTCTTCAGTTCCTATTTTATTATTATTAGCAAGTTTCTTAACATCTATACTTTTTGAATAAAAATCAATATTATTTTTTTCACAAAAATTCTTAACAAACTCTTCATCATCGTCAGCTTCATCTCTAATCATATGATTTATATGAGCTACAACTATGCCAAAGGTTGCCAACGGTTCCGGGTTTAAATGGCAACCTTTCGAAATAGGCTTATCTTTTTTGCAATTGTTATTTTTCTTCATTAATTTATTTAAAATATCTAGCATACAAATTGAGTCTGGTCCTCCTGAAACACCAAGAACAATTTTATCTCCATCCTGTATTAAATTAAAATCTGCAATAGTCTTTACTACTTTCTTTTCTAAATTATTTTTCAAATATTTCACCTTATTTCTATACAACTTTATTATGAATATTTTCAGGTTTTGATATATCTACAACTTTCTTAATGTTTCTCTTCCTATTCCAAGTTCTTTTTCAATCATTCTATATGATATTTTATATTCATTTCTTAAATCACATAATAAAACTTTTAATAAACTTTTATCTTTCCTTATATTGCTTATTTCTGTATTATTTCTTAACAGAAATTCATCTATTATCTTTTTACATATTTGTTCTTTATTATCATCATCTTCCATAAAAACAAAGTTATCATTTTCTTGTCCCTTAAATTTTTTGTCTTCAATATATTTTCTTATATTATTATTTACCAGAGAATCTGTTTCGAAAAGATTATAATTGTAACTTGAATATTTATATTTAGAAGGGCTTGTACATATATGTGCCTTAACAGGATTATTGTGTATATAATCAATACAACAATATAAGTGCTTTTCTGAAAATATTGGTTGTGTTTTATACCTATCTCTAAAAACGTAACCAACTCTATTATATTTTTTATTATAATATTTCGCAAATATTAAATTAGTTTTGTGCATAAACTTTGTTAATTCTTCTATATTCTCTACATAAATCAATAAATGTATATGATTACTCATAACACAATATGATACAATTTGTAATTCTATTTCTTGTTTAGCTTGTTTTGCTATTTTTAGGTATTTCTCTATGTCTTTTTCATGGTTGAATATATATTCTTTATTTATTCCTTGTACCATAATATGAAAAAAAGACGTATTTATATATTTTTTAGGTATTCTTGACATATATTCTCCTTTTTATATTGTATTTTCCCCCATATTATATAAATAGCCCCTTATATTTATCTTATGTATTTTATTTAGTTGCCATTTAAACCCGGAACCGTTGGCAACTTTAATCATCAAATCTTTTTTCTAGATTGACAAATTTTGTGTAACTTCCTAGCCATAGTAGCTCTACCGTTCCTGTTGAGCCTCCTCTGTGTTTTGCAATGATTACTTCTGCTATGTCTTTTTTCTCGCTGTCTTGATTGTAGTAATCATCTCTGTACAAGAACATTACTATGTCTGCATCTTGTTCTATTGCTCCTGATTCTCTTAAGTCTGATAGCATTGGTCTATGATCTGGTCTTTGTTCTGCTGCTCTTGATAATTGTGATAACGCTATTACTGGTACTCCTATTTCTTTTGCTAGTATTTTTAATGAACGACTGATTTCTGATATTTCTTGTTCACGGCTTCCATTTCTTCTGCTATTGCTTCCTTGTACTAGTTGTAAATAGTCAATTACTACCATTCCTATATTTTTTTCTAGTTTAAGTTTTCTACATTTTGCTCTTATTTCTGTAATAGATATACCTGGTGTATCATCAATATAGATTTCTGCTTCTGATAGTGGTCCTATTGATTCTGCTAATTTTGTCCAGTCGTTTTCTTCTAATTTTCCTGTTCTTACTTTGTTACTATCTACCATTGCTTCACTACATAAAATTCTGTTTACTAATTGCTCTTTTGACATTTCCAAACTAAATACTGCTACTGGTACATTTGCTCTAACAGATGCATTTGTCGCAATGTTTAATGCAAATGCTGTTTTTCCCATCGCCGGTCTTGCTGCTATTAATATTAATTCTGATCCGTGCAAACCTGCTGTTTTATAATCCAGCTCTGTAAAACCTGTTGGTACTCCTGTTATATGTTGTTTTCTATTATATAGTTCTTCTAATTGAGTAAAACTTTCTACTAAAACATCTTTTAATGGTGTATAACTTTTTTGATTTTTATCTTGCATAATATTGAAGATTTTCTTTTCTGCACCTTCCATGATGTCTTCTACTTCTTCTGCTGGATCATACCCCAGTTCTATAATTTCATTTGCAGTTTTAATCAACTTTCTTAATATTGCCTTTTCTTCTACTATTTTAATATACTTTGAGGCATTTGCGGTTGTAGGTACTTTTTCTGGAAGCCCTGCTAAATATTCTAATCCCCCAACTTGTTCAAATTTGCCCATTGACTCTAACTCTGCTTTCACAGTAATAATATCAATTGGCTCTGCTCTATTATATAAATTAAAAATAGCCTCATAAATTGCTTTATTATCTTCTCTATAAAAATCATCTTGTTTTAAAACTTCTATACTTGCAATAACAGCATCTTTATCTGTTAACATACTTCCAATAATTGCTTGCTCTGCTTCTATGTCATGTGGTGGTACTTTTCCTAGTTCCATTATTTCCTCCCAAAGAACAATTTTCTATTGTTCTACTATAATATCTATTTTCAAATTTGCTATAACACCTTCATATAACTTTATATTAACATTTGTTGCCCCTAATGATTTAATTGTCTCTTTAAGTTCTATCTTTTTCTTATCAACTTTTATCTGATAATTTTTATCTAATAAATCTGAAATTTCCTTTGTAGAAACTCCACCAAATATCTTTCCATTTTCCCCTGCCTTTACTGGTATCTTAAGCATTATTTTTGAAATCTTATCTGCAATTCTTTTTGCCTCTTCTTTTTCTTGCTCTTTTCTATAATTATTAGAATCCTGTTTAGCTTTTAACTTACTCATATTTTCTGCATTAGCTTCTACAGCTTTATTTTTAGGAAATAAAAAATTGCGAGCATATCCATCTGATGCATTTATAACTTGATCTTTTTTTCCTACTCCTTTGATATCTTCTTTTAAAATAACTTTCATTCAAATCACAGCCTTCCTTAATGCATATAGTGTACACCATTTTTAACATTTTTTCAATGGTTTCAATAAAATTTCGAAGGTTGCCAATGGTTCCGGGTTTAAATGGCAACCTTAATAGTATACTTGTGTATTGTTAAAAATAAAAATTATAAAATTATCAAAAATGCTCGTTCAAGCTAATTTTCATAGAAATTCTAAATTTGGTTTATGGCACCCTTTCATTAAAAATGAACTATTTCCATAAACCAAATTAATAATTTCTAATTCAATTACTTTCAATCCGCTTTTTTCAAATTTTATAATTTTTTATTTTTACTATTTCTAAGTCAAATTATAAGGTTGCCATTTAAACCCGGAACTATTGGCAACTTCGGCAACTTGCAATTAGTTTTCTATTTCTGCAAAGTATTCATTTATTTTCTTTATTAGTTCTTGTTTTGTTTCTTCTATTGTTTTTCCCTCTACTTGCGCACCTGCTAAAGTGATGTGCCCTCCACCACCTAGTTTTTCTAGAATTACTTGTACATTAATATCTCCAATTGAACGCCCACTAATGCATACTTTGTCTTCTAATTGTCCTATTACAAATGATGCTGTTATGTCTCCTATTGTAAGTAATTCGTCTGCTGCTTTAGCACATATTACATTTGCGTCTTTTGCATTTTCTTCTTCGTAAGTCGAAATTCCTATTGACCCGTTTACTAATTCTGCTTCTTTTACTATGTCTGCTATTTTGTTGTAACTTTCTAAGTTGCTTTGGAACCATTTTTTTACTCTGATAATGTCTACGCCACATTTTCGTAAGTACGCTGCTGCTTCAAAGGTTCTAACTCCTGTTTTGAATGTAAAGTTTTTTGTGTCCATCATTATTCCTGCGTATAAACTTTCTGCTTCTATTGTTTTTAATTCGATTTTTGTTGTTGCATATTGCAATAATTCTGTGACTAGCTCTGCTGATGATGATGCATATACTTCTTGGAATATAAGTGTTGCATTTTCAATATAATCTGCACTTCTTCTATGATGGTCTATAATCACTACTTTATTAGCTTTTTCTAGTATTTCTGGTGATTCTACATAGCTCTTTTTATGTGTATCTACTATTATTAATAGTGTGTCTTCATCAATATTTTCTAAAGCTACTTCTTTATTAATCATTGTGTCTTCATACTCTTCTTCTTTTTCTATTGATTCATTAAATGCTTGTAATGTAGATGTATTGTCAGTTTTTATAATATACGCATTTGTATTTAGACTTTTTGCTAAACGATATACACCCATACTTGCTCCAATACAGTCCATATCAGGATTTGTGTGTCCCATTATCATTACTTTTTTTGATTCTTTTATTAGATTTTCTAAAGCATGTGCTACTGTTCTTGCTTTAACTTTTGTTCTTTTTTCTACTTCTTGTGCTCTTCCTCCAAAGAATTTATAGATTTCGTTTTCTCTGATAACCGCTTGGTCCCCTCCACGTCCTAGTACGATGTCCATTGCATTTTGTACAGATTTATATTTGTCTTTGTCTGTTTCACCTTCATTTGAAATTGCAATACTTAAAGTAAATTGTATATTTTCTTTTGTATCAATTTCTTTTATTTTATCTAATACACTAAATTTGTCTTCTTTTACAGTATCTAAATATCTTTGCTCAAAGAAATAAATATATCTGTCTCTTTCTTGTTTTATTAAAACTCCATTTGTTAGATTAGCCCAGTCATAAATGCATTTGTCTATTTCGGCAATAATCTGCGGTTTATCTTCACTTTCAATTCTTTGGACTATTTCTTCATAGTTGTCTACTACTAACATTCCAACACAAGTTTTTGAATCATTATATTCTTTTTGCAATTTTATATTTTCTGTATCATCTATAAAATATAAAATTATCATATATTCTTTCTTATTTTTCTTGTCTTTGTCTTTATTTTTTATATGAACATATCTTCCCTTTATTAAATATGTATTTTTGTCTATTTCTATTTTTCTTTCAATATCTTTATTAGCATTGTCTTCTTTTTTTTCAATTTCATTTTTTATGTCTATACATAAGTCATCTATATAACTATTGATATCTATATTAGCAAATTCAGTATTGAATTTTGAACTTCTCCATATTACATTTCCATCTGTTTGTAAAATTATTAATGGAAATGGTGAGTTTATTAAACTTGTTTTTGCCGTTGTGTCTACTGTCAATGTCAAGTCTTGTAATGTCTCAGATATTTCACTTCTTCTTTTATTATTTGCAAAATAAGAATATATGATAAGTCCTATATATATTAGAATAGATGGAATTATCATAATTGGATTTTCTATACAAATAATAACAAATAATATTAATATAATACCTAAATAAATTTTAGTTCTTGACATTAGTGTGTCAAATACTTTTCTGTTGCTATTTTGCATTATATCTTCTCCTTTAACATTTTATATTATATTTTACTAACATTCTTTGTTTTTGTCAATTTTAATAATACGTTTTTATTATACCACAAAATATTGAATTTTACTAGATTTTGCTCAACCATTTTCGTTATAGAAATTCAATTATGCCTAAATCAATAAAAGATATTAATAATAAACTAAGCATATATTTATTATTATAAGTCTGCTCATATTTAAATACATTAGCATTAAAATCTCTTATATCATCTAAATTTATTTGATTAATTTCTATATTAAAGTTGATTTGATTATTTAAAAGTTGGTATTCCATTAAAGACTCCGCTTAAATACATTTTTTCAAGATTTTGAGCTTCTCTAGGTTTACTATCTGAAACTCTATTTAATCTACTTCCTATATTCTCAATAAAATCAACTGTATATATTTGATCTGGTCTAAATAAAGTATTTGTTAATAAATTTGTGGAATGAGAAACTAAAAATAATTGTGCTCTTTTGGAATTTTTCATAAAGTATTTTATAATTTTTTCTTCTAATATATTATGAAAAGCACTACTAAACTCATCAATTATTACCATTGCATTATTTTGCATTGCTTCTATAATAAATGGGACTACGTTTATTAAAGTTTCATTTCCTACTGATTCTAATTGAATTGGTAGCCCAAAATCTTTAAAATCTTTTCTTTTCATTATAATATCTTTTCTATCTTCATTTCGATTAAATTGTACTTTATCTAATTTATATTGATTTGTATATACAACATTTTGATTGTAATCAATTTCATTTAAAAATTTATTAAACTCATCTGTACCATTTTTATCAAAATAATCAAAATATGTTAATTGTGATGAGTTCCCAATTGCTTTGTTAACTTTTTTATTAGACTGATCTATATATACTGAATCTTCTAAAAATTTAAACCAAAGCTTTAATATATCATTATCTATAAATTTAGTATCAAAATATACTTTTCTAATTGCTGATTGATTAGTTTGTAAGTTGCTAAGTTCAATTACGGTACCATTACTATTTATATATTCTGCTGTTTCACCCATTCTACTTAAAATATTTTTATCGTTTACATCTACAATTTCCTTAAATATTCGCCCTTCTAAAATTTCTAATTTATAATTAATCGTTGAATTGTTTATTAAAAATTCATATTCTAATAATGTTTTAGGCTCACTCTCGTTAAATAAACATGCATATTTAAGTGGATAAATGTTCACCTGCCATACTAGCAATTCTAATAAGAACTTAATAGCATCTAATACTGTAGATTTACCCGTTGCGTTTCCCCCAACAATCAATGCTCCTTTTAAGATATTGTCTTCATTTTTGTTTATTTCGTTCAATATTTCATACCCTGTCGCTAATAAATCTAAATCATTTCTCTTCATAAATGATTTAAAATTTTCCATAGATAATCTTACTAACATAATAATATTATCCTCCTCTCCCATATTTGTATTATAACATATTTATCTTGTTATTGCAATTTTTTTACATGCAAATTATATTTTATTGTAATTTTTTTACACTATGATATTATATATTTTTATTATAAATATTATTCATATCTTACTCATTATTCTCAAACTAGAAAGATTTTAGACTCCATCTCTCTTTAATTTGAGATCTCATCTAAAATCTTTTAATTCATTTATATAGATTTTTTAATTATTTTTAATTATTTTTTATTATCTCTATATTTCTTTGTTAAAACAATTATGCTCATAACAACAACTACTGATAATACTATAATTCCCATATAAGTTCTTCCTGTCTTTGATAGTATTTTTGTTGCTAATGTGTTATCTTTTTGTGTTCCAGAAGTTTGGTTTTTATTTGAGCTTTTATTTGAGTTCGAATTTGGGCTTTTATTATTATTTATATTATCTATTTTGCCATCTCCATCTGTATCTATATTTATATCTGGTTTCCCGTCTCCATCTGTGTCTATATTTATGTCTGGTTTTCCATCTCCATCTGTGTCTATATTTATATCTGGTTTTCCGTCTCCATCTGTGTCTATATTTATGTCTGGTTTCCCGTCTCCATCTGTGTCTATATTTATGTCTGGTTTCCCGTCTCCATCTGTGTCTATATTTATGTCTGGTTTTCC
>CANPDB010000062.1 GCA_947572725.1 uncultured Clostridium sp.
CTTTGTCTTCTTCCTGCATCTTTAACAATATTTTGTCTCTTTCTTTGTCTTCTTCCTGCATCTTTAACAATATTTTGTCTCTTTCTTTGTCTTCTTCTTGCATCTTTAACAACAAATCATCTCTTTGTTTTTGATTCATATATATACCTCCTTCCTATAAAATTTAACTTACAATTAAAACTAATTAATTGTGAGTTAAATTATACTATTTAATAATACAAAAGTCAACAAAAACTTATCGCAAAATTCGACATTTTATATATACTTTTCAATTGCAACAACTAGTCTACCGCTTCTAGTAGTACCGCTAAATTCTTTAATTATAAATCTTCCTTTACCTCTAATTGTAATAACATCATTTAATTTTAATTGCTTAGATAATTTTGTTTCAACTTGTCCATTTATAAAAACTCTTTCCTGATTTATGATTTGTGCTGCTTTACTTCTTGAAGTTCTGGCTAAATCTGACACAATATTATCCATTCTTAATGATGGTACAATAATTTTTACTTCTTCTACCTTAATCTCTTTTTTCTTCAATTGATCTAATTTTACAATCTCTATTTTGCTATTTTCAAATCTAGTCAATGATGGCAGTTGCTCTTTTAAAATATTAGAGAAATCTTCTATTGTAATAATATCTGCACCTTCATCTGATACTAAAATATCTCCAACTTTTTCTCTTTTTAAACCTAATTTAACAATACCACCTAAATAATTTCTATGAGTATATTTTCCCTTTTCTTCATCTGGCAATTGTATTCTAATTACATTCAACATTTTAGAATAATTTTTCTGTAACATATTTTCCGTATAATTTTCTGGATAGATAATTGCTATTTTTCTTTCTGCATCTTCATATCCACCATATAATTTACAATTTGAAATTTGTATTTTTCTTAAAAAATTTTGAACTAAGGCTACTTGATACATATCTAAAAAATCTGTATATTCGATTTTATTTGTTTTTTTTGATATTTCTATTTTATCTAGTATCTGTGCTAAACACATTTTATCTTCTTGTTTTTTATAGTCTTTAAGTAATTCTTGTTTATTATTCATATTTTATTTCATTCCTTCTTACCTTCACTAACCTATTGTTTTTAAAGGTACAAATTATTTTTCCAGTTAACTCCTTGTATATAAAATGAAAACAATTTTGTATTAGATATAATAACATATCTTATTTTATTAATTTTATAATTTATTTTTAATACTTTCTTTATCTATATGATATATTTTTTCTAATTCTTCTACTGTCCCATGTTTAATATATTCATCAGGATAAGCATATGTTTTTAATTTGATATCTTGTAAGTTCTCATCAACAATTAATTCCTTTATAGCTGTTCCTAATCCATTTATAACTGTTCCATCTTCAATTGTTATAACATTCTTTGTTTTTTTAATAGATTTTACTATTGTAGCTTTATCTAACGGCTTTAAAAATCTGCAATTTATAACTTCTGCATCTATATTTTCTTCTATATCTTTAGCTATTTCCATAGCCCTTGCAACTGTTTTTCCAATAGCTACTATTGTTAAATTTTTTCCTTCTCTTAGTGTCTCAGCTTTTCCTTCTTCTATTCTTTTATGTTGTTCGAATTTTTCCTTAAATTCTCCACCACGCGGATATCTAATTATTACAGGCTTATTTAGATTTACCGCAAATTCTAACATATCTTCTAATTCTTTAAAATCTTTTGGAGCCATTATTGTTAAATTAGGAACCAATCTAGAAAATGCCATATCTAATGTTCCTTGATGTGTCTCTCCATCTGCTCCAACAACACCTGCTCTATCTGCACACATAACAACAGGTAAATTCTGCATTGCTATATCATGTATCATCTGATCATATGCCCTTTGATAAAATGATGCATAAATTGGAACAACTGGAATTATTCCCTCTTTTGCCATTCCAGCAGCTAGTCCTAAAGCATGTTGCTCTGCAATTCCAATATCAAAAAATCTTTTTGGAAATTCTTGTGCAAATTTAGTAAGCCCAGTTCCATCTTTCATTGAAGCTGTTATTGCAACAATCCTATCATTTTTCTTTGCTAATTCAACTAATTTATCACCAAATACTTTTGAATAATCCTTCTTCTTTTCTTGTTTTGGTTTTCCTGTGTCAATATCAAAAGGACCTGTTGCATGGAATCTATCAGGATTTTCTTCTGCTATTTTATATCCTTTTCCTTTTTTCGTCAAAACATGTATTAAAACTGGACCATCTAATTGTTTGCTTATTTTTAGCATTCTTTCTAGTTCCTGAATATCATGTCCATCAACTGGTCCTAAATATCTAAATCCAATATCTTCAAAAAACATTTTTGGAATAATTAATTGTTTAATACTTCTTTTTATTCTTTGCACAACTTTAACAATTGGTTTTCCTACTATTGGAATTTTATTAATAAAATTCTTGACAGAAATATTTGATTTAGTATATGTTCTCTTAGTTCTTAATTTACTAAGTAACATATTAACTCCACCAATATTCTTAGATATACTCATTTCATTATCATTTAAAATTACAGTAAGCTTTGTTTGGCTCCATCCTGCATCATTTAAAGCCTCTAAAGCCATACCGCCAGTTAAAGCACCATCTCCAATAACAGCTAATACTGAATTATCTTTTCCTTCTATATCCCTTGCTCTCGCCATTCCTAAAGCTGCTGATATTGAAGTACTACTATGTCCAGTATTAAAACAATCTGTTTCAGACTCTTTAGTTTTCGGAAAACCTGCAATTCCATCTAATTTTCTTATTGTTTTTAACTGCTCTCTTCTTCCCGTAATAATCTTATGCACATAAGTTTGATGACCTACATCCCAAACAATTTTATCTTTTGGCAAATCAAACACACTATGCAATGCAATTGTAAGTTCTACAACTCCTAAATTAGAAGCAAGATGTCCTCCATTTTCTGATACTATTTCTATTATATATTTTCTTATTTCTTCTGCTAATTGCTTTTTTTCTTCTATATTTAACTTTTTAACATCCTCTGGCGAGTTAATTTTCTCTAACATATAATCACCTATTTTTGTTATTTTTATTTCAATCTTTCTTATTATAACACCTTTTTTTACATTTTTCCAGAGGGACGCGGACTAAGTTTACAAAGCTTACTAGGGATGAATAGAGTGTAGTACTATTTTCCGCACTCCATACTGTCCCTTTTTACACATTTTTTTACTTGGTCCGCGTCCCTAAGTTTAAGTTTTTTTACTTATTTTTCACAACTATTCTGTCATCTTCAACTCCTATTTTAGTAGCTTTATTTTTCTTTAAGTTACCATCCAAAATTTCTTCTGCAAGCTTATCTTCTAAAATATTTTGAATTGTTCTTCTAAGAGGTCTTGCTCCAAAGTTTTTATCAATACCTTTACTTGCAATCAGTTCTTTAACATTTGGTTCTAACTCTATTTTTATTTTTTGTTCTGATAATCTTGTTGTAACTTCTTTTAGCATTATATCAATTATTTGATTTATTTCATTATCTGTTAATTTATGGAATACAATAATTTCATCTATACGATTTATAAATTCTGGTCTTAATTCTTTTTTTAGTGCTTCCATAACTTCTTTTTTAGTTTGTTCATATTCTTTGTTTTCTTCTTCACTTTTATCTCCTGTTTGTGAAAATCCTAACATCTTTTTATCTGTAATTAGTCTTGCTCCTATATTTGATGTCATTATTATTACTGTATTTTTGAAATTAACTGTTCTTCCTTGTGAGTCTGTTAGTCTACCATCTTCTAATATTTGTAATAGCATATTCATAACATCTGGATGTGCTTTTTCTATTTCGTCAAATAAAATTACTGAATATGGCTTTCTTCTTATTTTTTCTGTTAATTGTCCACCTTCATCAAATCCAACATATCCTGGAGGTGAACCTATTAGTTTAGAAATAGAATGTGGCTCCATGTATTCTGACATGTCTACTCTTATCATTGAGTTTTCATCGCCGAATAAGCTTTCTGCTAATGCTTTTGATAATTCTGTTTTTCCTACTCCTGTTGGTCCTAGGAATAAGAATGATCCTATTGGTCTTTTTGGGTCTTTTAAACCTACTCTTCCTCTTCTTATTGCTTTTGAAACTGCTTCAACTGCTTCGTTTTGACCGATTACTCTTTCGTGCAAATTTTTTTCTAGTTTTTTTAGTCTTTCGTTTTCATCTTCTGTTATCTTTTTAGCAGGAATTCCTGTCCAACTTGCAATTACTTCTGCAATATTTTCTTCTGAAATGTCTGTTACTTGTTTTGTGTTTTTATTTTTCCATTTCTTTTGTTCTTTTTCGTATTTTTCTTTTAATTCTTTTTCTTTATCCCTTAAACTTGCTGCTTTTTCAAATTTTTGTGTCCTTACTGCTTCCTCTTTATTTTTTCTTGTTTCTTCTATTTCTTCTTCTAATTGTTTTAAATTATCTGGCTCTGTATAAGTTTTTAATTTTACTCGAGATGCTGCTTCATCTATTAGGTCAATTGCTTTATCTGGTAAAAATCTATCATTAATGTATCTAACTGACATTTTGACAGCTGCTTCGATTGCTTGGTCTGTAATTTTTACACCGTGGTGTGCTTCGTATTTATCTCTGATTCCTTTTAAAATAGTAATTGTGTCTTTTTCTGTTGGTTCATTTACTGTAACTGGACTAAATCTTCTTTCTAAAGCTGAATCTTTTTCAATGTACTTTCTGTATTCATTTAAAGTTGTTGCACCTACTAGTTGTATTTCTCCTCTTGCTAGAAGTGGTTTTAGAATATTTGCAGCATCAATTGCACCTTCTGCTGCTCCAGCTCCAACAATTGTATGCATTTCATCTATAAATAATATGACATCTCCTACTTTTTTTACTTCTTCTAAGGCTTTTTTGATCCTTTCTTCAAAGTCTCCTCTATATTTAGCACCTGCAACCATACTTGAAATATCCATTGTTACTACTCTTTTGTCTTTTAATATTTCTGGAACATCTCCTACTACAATTTTTTGTGCTAATCCTTCTACAACTGCAGTTTTACCAACACCTGGCTCTCCTATTAAACATGGATTGTTTTTTGTCCTTCTTGATAAAATTTGTATAACTCTTTCTATTTCATCTTTTCTTCCTACAATAGGGTCTAATTTGCCTTCTTCTGCTTTTTTTGTTAAATCTTCTCCAAATTGATTTAAAGTAGTTGTTTGATTGTAACTTCCTCTTTTTCCTTCTTTTCCTTTTTGTGCTTTATCATTTGAAGTTAAATCTTCTCCTTCATTAATTACTTTTACAATTTCATTATATAATTTTGGTATATTAACATTTAATTCTAATAATATCCTTGCTGCAATGCTGTCACCTTCTCTTAGAATTGATATTAGTAAATGTTCTGTTCCTATATAGTTATATCCTAATTTTCGTGCTTCTATAAAAGCGGTTTCTATTACTCTTTTAGTCCTTGGAGTAAATCCTAATGTTGCATCAATTGTACCTCCTTGACCAATTAATTCTACTATTTTGTCTATAATGTCTTGTGATGTAATTTCTTGGTTTTCCAAAACTTTTGAAGCTACTCCGCTTCCTTCTTTTGCTAAACCATATAGAATATGTTCTGTTCCTATATAATTATGTCCTAATTCAATTGCTACACTGTTTGCTATTTCTATTGCCTTTTTGGCTCTTCCTGTGAATTTGTATGTCATTTTAATTTTCTCCCTTCTATACATTTTTTTAAACTTGATTTTTTATGTTAATTGTTTTATAATATACATATAGCGTTTCGCTATGTGTAACTATTAATAGAGACATTGTCTCTTAACTCACTTTTTTAAGTGAGAACTTACAAGGAGGTTTTAGTATGCGTTTTAGTAATTCTTTTATTAACTTTATACCAATATTTATAGGTTTCATACTGGTGGGAATATGTCTTTTGAGTGAAGATACTCTTGTATCTAAAGATGCAACTTTTATTGGTTTATGCGTGGTACTTACAGGCTGTTCCATTTGTCTGTTTATCAATGATCGGAATAATAAGAGTAAATGACACCAGTAATATGAGAAACAACTTTTATGAGCCTCCTTGTGAGGTTCTTTTATTTTTCCTCTAAAATCTGTCTAATTACCTCTGCTCTTTTAATATCCCTTTCAATTGCCTCATATTGACTACCTAAATACTTTTGAAGATTAGCTGGTTTAGTATACAAATACAACTTTTGAACTTTTAAATCTGTTAACTCCTGTAGAATTCCCAAATCTGTCCCCAATTTTATATTTGACAATAAATCTCTTACCTCTTCAGAAGAAATCTTTCTACAATTTGTTAAAATTCCATAACTCCTATATATCATATCCTCTAATTCCAATTCATCTTTTGCCAATAATTTTCGTGCTTGTCTTTCTTGTTCTATTATTTTTTCTACAATTACATTTAAATTTTTAATAATTTCAATTTCAGAAATTCCCAAAGTCTGTTGATTTGATAATTGATACATATCTCCTAAACCTTCAGTTGTTTCTCCATAAATTCCTCTAATATTAACTCCAAAATTATTTATAGCATCTAATACTCTTCTTGTATTCTTTGTTTTTGATAAAGCTGGTAAATGCACCATAACAGAAGCTTTTAAACCTGTTCCTAAATCACTTGGACAACTTGTTAAATATCCATACTTTTTATTAACTGCATACCCTAATGTCTCTCCTATTTTTTCATCTACTTCTATTGCTAAATTTAATGCATTTTCTAAATCTAAACCACAGTTAAAAACTTGAATTCTTAAATGGTCATCTTCACCTATCATTATACAAATATTTTCTTCATCATTAATTAAAATACTACCTAAATCATTTCTTTTTAAAACAAAATTTGGACTTAATAAATGTTTTTCTACTAAACTCATTTTTGTAATATCATCCATATCTTTAAGTTTTAAAAATTTTAATCCATATCCAATCTTATATAAATTATCTTTTATTACTTTTTCTAATTGTTCTATTTCCTCTTTTTTGTTTAAATTAAATCTAAAACTATTCAAATTTCTTGCAAACCTTATTCTTGTACTAACTGCCACATCTGAATTGTCACTACTTTGCAAATACCAATTCATATTCCCACTTCCTTTTTATTTATTTTAATTTACAGTTGTATATTTGGTATATAAAATTTATTATATTTTTTATAAAGTGACAATTCGGGGGGACCAACAAGATTACAAACTGTTACTTTAGTTACAGTTTGTTCGCAGTTGGGAGGCACTTTAGAAAAAATACTAATAAATTTTATTAATACTTACTTAACTTATGAATTACAACTAATATTTACATATTTTATTTTTTATCTTCTAGTTTTTTTATTTCATCTCTTATTTTTGCTGCATCTTCATATCTTTCATCTTTAATTGCCTTTTTCAACTCATTTTGCAATTTTTCTATTTCTGACATTTCACTGTTAATGTTTTGTCTCTTATTATTTTCCTTTTTATTATCACTAAATTTTTCTTCTATTTTACTATCTATAATTTTTCCTGTTCTTCCTATATGTTTATTACTTCCTTGAATCTTTTTAATTATTGGATCTAACCTATCTTCAAAAACATCATAACAATTCCCGCATCCTAATCTTCCTGTATTTACAATATCTTCAAATGTATATCCACAAGAATTACATTTTAAGTTTTTAACTTCATCAAATAATGGCATAAAATCAGTTGTTCCAAAATCTTCTAACAAACCTCCGAAAAAACTTGAAAAATCAATTGGCATATTAAAATCCATTTTTCCTATTCCTAATTTTTGGCTACATTCTTCACATAAATGTAACTCCTTTTTATTTCCATTTATGTTTTCAGAGTATTTTACATTTGCTTCTCTTTTTCCGCAATTATCACATAACATTTTAAATTCCCTCCTTAATTATAAATTTAAAAGCATATTTTTAAATATCCCTGCTCTTAATTCATCCTTTAGGTCTTTACTTATATTAAGTACATTATCACTAGTTGCTACTTTTAAAAGTTTAGCCTCTTTTGTTGTAATAATATTATAAGTTAAAAAATCACTAATCAAAATGTCTACTTCATTTGATGTTAGCTCTTTTTCTATATTACTTATTATATGCAGTATATAGTCTTCTTTTGTGTTTGTTACTTTTTTTATTAGAATGTGACCTCCTCCACCTCTCTTGCTTTCAACATAATAGCCTTGAGATGGTTTAAATCTTGTTGATATTACATAGTTTATTTGCGAAGGCACACAGTTAAATTGTTCTGCTAATTCGTTTCTTTGAATTTCTATTTGCTCGTTTTCTTCATCAAATAAATCTTTTATAAATTCTTCAATTATATCAGATATTCTCATATACTCATCTCCTTAGTTTCTGACTTTGACTTTCTTTGACCTTATTATATTATAAAAACAATATGTATATTTTTCAAGTACAATTTTTGACCTTTTTTGACCTTTGTTTTTGATTTTTTTCTTCTTTTCTTTTATTTTTATATTCTTTTCTCTATTTTTCTTCCTTTTTCGTTATATCTTGTAATTCCTCTACTTTTTCTTTTTGTTGTGGTAGTGATACCCATGCAAAATATGTTGAAATGAATTCTCCATATTTTGTAGCATCTTCCCCTACTTCTGCAATACCGTTTTCAACTTGTTTTTCTTTATCATTTATTTTTTTGTCCATAAAAAACACATACCTCTTTTCTTTTTATATTATAGGTATGTGCTTTTTTATTTATTTTTATACATTACTCGTAATTTTTTTAGAACTTTCTAAATCGTAAACTTTTGATTCTAAATTTGATTGAGATAATTCTATTTTGTACATTTTTGCATTATATCCATCGTGTGCTACTTTATTATTTTTTATTTCTTTATCAACTTTTTGTTCTACATTATTTACCTTTTTATCATTTCTGTTACATATATATTCTACAATGTTTCTTAATTCTATTGCTAATTCTTTATTTTGTTTTTCAAATCGTTCCTCAAATTTTTTTTCTATTTTCTTATCTTGCTCTTCAAATTTTTTGTCTATTCTTTTATCTTGCTCTTCAAATTTCTTGTCTATTCTTTTATCTTGCTCTTTAAATTTCTTGTCTATTCTTTTATCTTGCTCTTTAAATTTCTTGTCTATTCTTTTATCTTGCTCTTCAAATTTCTTTTCTATGCTTTTGTTCTGTTCTTCAAATTCTTTGTTTATTTCTTTTTTCTGCTTTTCAAATATTTTGCCTATCTCTTCTCGTAATTCTTTAAATTGAATATCAATTTGTTCTTTCATTTGTATTGAAATTTCCTGCAATCCTTTTTCGACTTCTTTCATAACTCTCACCTCCTTTGATAATTTGGTAGTGTAAACTAATTCTAAAATTACTCTGTCTACACCCCTTGTCTTTTAAG
>CANPDB010000063.1 GCA_947572725.1 uncultured Clostridium sp.
CTCCAGTAATACTTGTTATTTGATTTGAAACTTGATATATATTCTTACACCATTGTCTAGTATTGAATAATTCTATGTATATTTTTTCTCCATTATCTCTTTCTAGACATTGCTTTTCTCTTAAAATTCTACTACTAGCAAAAACACCTTTACCAGTAATCATTGTATATAATTTATCAAACTCTCTATCTGATAATTCTTTTCCTTTTAATTCTTCTATATTATGCTTATTTACTTGTTTTCTGAAATTTTCTTTTACATCATCTATGTTTTTTAGATTAATCCTTGTATACCCAAGTAATTCTAGATGCTGTATTAATTTTTCTTCTAGCATTGCCTCATTTTCATATTCTTTATACATATCTTAGCCCCCATTTTATATAATTATTCGATATTATTCTAGCATAGAATACTTTTTTTAACAATAAATAAAAATATATTAATAGTTCTTTATTTGCAAGTTATTGTTTATTTATTTCTTTTACTGCATCTAATATCTCTTTTAATAAATCATATACATAATTGTATAATCTTTTAGACTCATTATCTTTCCCTTTAGTTTCTTCCTCTGGAAGTCTCTTGCTTTTTAACGTATACATATTGTCCTTTTTATAACTTAACATTTCGTATATTTCTTTTGTATTTATAGTTTTGTTATTAACACTTATCTTTTTTTTAACTTTTTCATTAACTTTAATTATCAATTCTCCTTTATTTCCTATATCCAACGTAAACACAAGTTTATTTGTCATATCTTTTCCACCTCTTTCTTATTATTTCTTCTCCTCCATCTAGTATATCTGCAATATCTCTTAAAATATTTACTTCTCCTTTTTCATACTCTAATGCTCCATTTATTATATTTATTTCATCATTATCTTCTTTTATTATTATTACATTATCTACATCTAAGTTAACAACTAACTCTGGTTTATGTGTTACAAATAATACTTGCTTATTTATGGCCATTCTTCTTAAGATATCTATAACTTCACTACTTAATTTACTATGAGAAATATCATCTCCTGGCTGATCTACTATATACATTTTTTTTGATTTTTCATTGGCCAAGACATCTAAATATATTAATGCATTTTTTCCTTGTGAATTTCCAGAAGATATCTCTTTATTATTATAAAGTATCACAGCCTCTTGTTTTAGTATTTCTTTATCTATATAATCTTTTATTACTTTATTATAATTTTCCTCAAAACTTAAAGACTCATCTCTAAGATTCTTTTTTATTTTTGCTTTTATACTATCTTCATCAATTCTTCTTAATTGTTCTAATTTTGAAACACGTGATAATGGATAAGATAGAATCTCGATCATTTTTTTCTTGTCAATTTTTATACATTTAGTTCTTTTAAGGAAATTATATTCTCCAATAACATTAGATTTACCATCAATAATAATGTCTTTATAATCTTCTAAGAAATCATTACAGATATCATTATCATTTTTTATCTTGTCTAATATTTTATTCTTACATTCCACTATATTTTGTTTGTATGATGTTAATATATTTTCTTGTGTTTCTGATATCTTTGTATTTTCTTCTTCATATTTATTTGAAATTTCTTTTATACTGTTAACAACTTTAACTCTTTTTTCTTCTAATTCTTCTAAAGTTTTATATTTATCTATTAGTTTTTGTATTCTATTCTTTATATACATTAAAGCTTTTTTATCCTTGAACTCAGGTATCTTTAATAATTGATTTATAGAATTTGATATACTTTTTAATTTTTTTAGTACTAATTCATAATTTTTTTCATTACTCTCTAGATTGTCAATAATTCTAAATCTATAAGTCATTTCTTCAATTTCACAAGGAATCTGTATTTCATAGTCTAATGCAATATCTATTTCTTTAGTTTTTTGATTATGTTTTGCAGTTTCAAGAAATAAATTTACAATTTCATTTATTTTTGTTTGATATTCTGATACATCGAGTTCTTTAAATTTGTTTTTAAAGAATTCAATATCTAATAATTTCGTTCCACTTTGAAATTTGGTTCTGATTTCTCCTTGTTTATCATAATCAATTTTATCAATCTGTGCTTCTGTAAAAGGTTTAATTTTTATTTTTTTATCTTTTAGATATTTCTTATATCCTTCCCTTTTGTTTGTTTCTTTTATTCCGTTTTAACTTTTCGTCTAATAAGTTTTCTAAAATCAAACTTTTCCCAATTGAATTGTCTCCTATAATAACATTTAATCCAGAGGATAAATTTACATTTTTATCACGTCCATTTATTCTTATTGCCAAGGAATCTATAAAGGGTCTATTGATAGAAAAAGAAGATGTCGTAACTCGTTTAGCGTCAGTTAAAGCCATTACTAATCCTTTAAAAGTAGGTAAGCATCTTAAATAACTATACTTTATATCAGTTTTATCATTTCTACTTTGTTGTGGATAAACATCCCATACGTGACAATCTGTTCCTGTAATATATTTTAGGTTTGAAAGATTTTTTTCATTTTTGTAATCATTTAAAATTCCTTCTACTTTTCCACTTCTAAATTCTACTGCATCAAAATAGTCTATACCTATTATCTCATCAAATAATTCTTCTCCTACTTTTGCTAAATTTTCATTTTGATTTTCAGCTCTTATGCCACTTTTTTGATGTGCAATCAATAGAACATTAGTATTTATCTTTTTTAAAATATCCTTAAACGTTTTTTCTTTATAACAATCTTTATTTTCAGAATCAAATTTATTCTCGTTAATTATTCCAGAGATTTTTTCTATATATTTAGAATTTTTATCATCAAATATAGTAATTATATGTATTCTCTTTCCATAAAATTCCACATCAAACTCTACTCCAGGTAATACTTTTTTTACTTCTTTACCTTCATGTTTTTTTAGTTCTTCATACAATTGATAATCAAAAGCATTATGATCAGTAATTGAAGCCATATTAATTTTTTCTCTTTTTAATCCACTTAATAATTTATCTAAATTATCTATTGTATTTTCAGAAACAATGCTACCATCTTTAATACTTGCTGCACTATGAATATGTAAATCGACTTTTATTAATTCCTTTACTATATTGTTTTCTTCCATGTTTTAATTTTCTCCCATTTTTTTACAAATTATATCATGTTTTATTCTTTTCCTCAATAAATTTTCCAATATTTTCAAGCATTTTGCCGAATTATATCTAATCAACACTAATACAAGTAACCTCCACTTCATCATCCAAATACTTCCTAACAAACTTAACACAATTATCCAGACAAACCACTTTAGCCTTAGTGCCTTCCATCAAATTGCTAGTCGCCTGAAAATTGATATAATCCATAAGATAAAAATTAGCAAAAGGCATATAAAAAATATAAGTATATACATCATTTTCCTTGATATAATAATCATCAAAAAAACTTTTAGCCTTCAAAGATACCAATTCATTTCCAAAAATCTCTTTCACTTTATTTTTCATAAATTCTTCATCTTTAATCATTCTAAAAACTTGCCACGCATCATTATGATACGGAATCATATAAGATTCTTGATATCGAATATCCTGAAACTTAGGCTTATACAAATATTTATCATCTTCTGTAAAAACAACTAATCCCTTAAATTTACTTTTATTTCTATTAATTTCTCTATCAATATACTTCAATTCTCTTGGTGTAATATCTTTGTGTAAAAAATACACAATATAAGACCTTTTATAAAAATCTTCAAACTCTTCATTCCATTGTTTTTCTTCTCTAGACATGATTCCTACATATCGATTACCTCTTTTGGTATAAGTATTTACATCACATTTCCAACTAGGTTCAAAATACCAGCCACAAGATTTTACTTTGCAAGCTATATCACTAATTCGTTCCATTCTCTTTTTATAAGTCTCATCTCTATTAATATTTCGATATCCTAATCCTACCTCATTTAAATAACGTTTTCCTTTTCTACTCAATATAACTTTTCCATATAATCGTTCAATCATATCACCTTTGGCTAAACTTGCTAATCTATTTTTGTAGTAATATTCTGACTGATATAATAGTTTTACATTTTCATTTGTGATAATTCCATACTCAGCTAAAAACAAAATTAATTCTACATCTCTACTTCTTAAACAAACTCGCTTTTCTTTTTCCACTTAAACCACCTCCTTGCTTTTTATCATTTCTACCTATCTTCCAACTTATGTCTATGCGACTGAAGACACAAGATTATCATCTTGTGCCTCCAGTCGCCCTTACATTTATTATCCTGTACGTTTTGTACCGTACTCCTTACCTATGTACGACTTGAATTTCGAAAAAATAGTAATTTTTCTTTATTTATTGCCATTCACATCTAGGTATTAAAGTGTGATTTTTTAGATATCCAAAAAGTATGATTGATTGCATATATTTTAAATTTTAAATAATCACACTTTTTCAAAATATTTTTCTGGATTTAGACTACTTACTTTTTCAATATTTCTTTTTTCTGAAATAAAAATTTTAATGTAATTTTCTTTTCCATTGATACCTTCCAACATATAACTGACAAAATTTATATTGTCATCTGAATATTCATCTTCGTAATCACTAATCCCTTCTTCTGTTCCTGGTAGTGGATAGTCTGGTAGCATAGGTCTTTTTAATTTGATACATTTATAAATTGCATTTCTAAAAAGTTCTGTTTTGTATAACACTTGATAAATATTACTTTCATTCAAATCATCTTGCTTAAATTCTTTTATAGCAGTTTCAAATTCAATTAGTCTTTTTCTAAAGTTTTGTCTATCACATGTTGCAATTCTTTTTTCTAACATTGTAATTCCTCCCTTCGAGCTATTTTTTATTTTTAGTTTAAAAAAGATTTATTATCTTTCAAACTCTCCATTCCTTTTTTATTCCATCGCTAAATAGCTACATTGTTTTCAAAATTAATTCATTCTATAATCATTCCACTTGCATTCTACTCTATAGCACATTTGATACAATCTTGATATTATAGAATTAGTTGTTTCACATACCTTATTAGGTATGCTAAGTCTTTGTTTTAATTGATCCAATTCATAATTAGTTGTAATAATAATTGGTAATTCATTTTTCATTCTTTCATTCACAATTACAAATAATTTAGACAACATCCAATCATTCATAGTTTCAATACCCAAATCATCTATAATTAATAAATCCACTTTTGTATATAATTTTGTTAATTCTATTTCTGTATGTTCTTTATAACTTTTGCTATATTTTTCTACTAAATCTGTTAATGTTCCAAATATAATTGGTATTTTTTGTTTTCTTAATTCATTGGTAATCGCTGTTGCTATATGCGTTTTTCCTGTACCGTTTTTGCCAACAAATATAATTCCAGTTTTTGCATTTGTAAATCCTTGTATAAATCTTTGAGCCACATATTTCATATTTTTATTTGTTTCATTTACAATAAAATTATCTAAAGTTTGTCTTTTAAATTGTTCTGTTATAAAGTCTGTTCCATAATATTCTCTAATTTTTTTATTAAATTCTTCTTTTCGATACTTTTCATAGTCTTCCATTAATTGTTTTTCTTTTTCTGTTTCTAATTTCTTTTGTTCTTCTATTGCTTTGCTACAATTACATTTTTCATTTTGTAAAAAAATATAAATACTTTGATCTAATGGATTTAAAATTCCTTTTGGTTTTAATATTTTATTACAATAGGGACATTTTCTCTCTTTTGGAATAGATGTTGCTATTTTATAACCTTTTTGCAATATTTCTTCTAAGCTATATAAAATTTTTAAATTGTCTTGGACATTCACTTGCATTTTTTTCACCTCCTGTTTCTGTTTTTGTTTCTTCTTTTAATTCTTTTTCTCTTTCTGTTTCCACATTTTTAGTATCTTTTGTGGATTGTTTAGATGGCTTAACACCTTTTTCTTGTAAGTTTTGATACTTATTCCAATTTTTAATTTTATAACCATATTCATCTTGTATTATCATGCTATATTCCTGAAAAATATCGAGTGCTATTCTGATACTTTCCTGATTTCTACTCATATGATGTGCTAGTGTTTCTATGGTAAAAAACTTATTTTCACTAATTTTTAAATAACCTCCAGATTCACAATTTGCTGCTATGGCTAAACAATGAATAAAGATTACAATAAGTCTATCGCCATCTTTTCTTCTTTTAATTTGTTTGATTTTTTCATTGTCAAAAAAGTTGTTGTAAAACTTAAACCAATATCTTTTGCCTCCTTTCGTCAAATCAAATCACTCCTTTTCTGCTTTTTTCTAAAAGTTTGACCAATCATATTTGATCTTTTCTTTTTTTGGTTCTTCTAGACTATCTTGTATATACTTGTCTAGAATTTCTTTTGTAAATAATGTTTTAGATTCGATTTTGTAATAGGGTATTTTCTTTTCTCTTACTAGCTTTCTAATTAACCAATATGAAATACCTAAATATTGTGCAGCTTCTGTAGAATCTAAAACCCTTTTTACACCTGCTTTTTCTTCAGGTATATTTTCTAAATTCTCATTTTTCATACAATTTCACCTCCTATTAATTGTTTAAAATAAAAACATTTTTGTTTTATTTTAAAACATTTTATTTGTATTTTTGTTTTTTGTCAATACATTTTTAAAATATTTTTGTTTTTATTGTTTACAAATTAAATTTATTGTTTTATAATGTATTTATCAAAATATAATGGAGAGTTTACAATGAATATTAGTTTTAGTGAAAAATTAAAGCAATTAAGAAAAAATAAAGGTGTTACACAACAAGCATTAGCTAATGCAATTAATGAAAAAAGATCTAGTATAGCTAATTATGAGTCCAATAATGCTATGCCAGGATTTGAAATATTAAATAAACTATCTAACTATTTTAATGTTCCTGTTGGTTATTTAACTGGAAAAACAAATTCTTTAGTTAGTGAATATGACTTTAAAAGTTTAGAAGATTATATTAATATAATCCCATATCAAAAGCCTTTATGGATTAGAATTAAAAATCCTATTGGATATAAATCTTTTGATGGATATGAGGTTTATGCTCCAAATGAGAAATCTAAAATAGAATTTTTTAATCCTTTAGAACAAAAGAAAAAAAATAAAAGTTCTAGAATATATTTAGAATTTTTGTCGGCTAATTCTAATTATGCAGAAGGTAGGAATGATTTATATAAATCTTTTTACAATTTTGCATGTAATTATGGATTTTTAGGTGAAATATTTAGTAACACAGATTCTAGGCTAAATGAAAACTTTACAATGTTTAAACCATTTGAAATAGGTATTATTGAATCAGATTTTTATAATGCTGCATTATTCCAATATGACCTACTTTACAAAAATATTGAATATCCTTATAAAGAAAAATATAAATCTATATTAGAGAAATATAATATTACTGGATATTTTGAACCAATTAACAGTTATTTAGAATTATTTAATGAAATGAGTAGATTTATAATAACTTTATCTGAAGATAATACATTACTTGACTCTATACTAGAACAAATATCTTATAGAACTGGTGGTATAAGAAAAAGATTTGTAAGAACTGATTCGGATGAAATAGTAGAAAGTATTGGCTATAAATCCTTAGTATCATTAATGTATTATGAATTATTTTTGGACATTAAAAATGGCAATATTCCTAAATATTGTTCTGAATGTCATAAATTTTACTTGCCAGATAGTAAACATATTTGTAAAAAATAATATTTTATTACCTACCACATGGAAAGGAGGTGATGCACGTGTGGTAGGAAACATCGAAAAACGAGGAGAGAATTCATACAGGCTAAGAGTATCTGGAGGCTACACTGGAGAAGGCAAAAGAATCATTTACAAAAAGACAGTCCAAGCCAAAAACAAAACAGAAGCCGAAAAAGAACTAGCACTCTTTATATCAGAAATAGAAACAGGACAAGCCTTATCAGCAAAGAAAATGCGTTTTAGAGATTATGCTGACTTTTGGATTAACAATTATGCCATTCCAAATTTATCTCCCAAAACGTATGAACGATATAAAAGTATGCTAAAAGCTAGAATTCTCCCTTATCTCGGCAATATGTATCTAGACAAAATTCAACCAATGCAATTAATGTATCTATATCAAGAGCTAACAGAATCTACCTACACTAGAAAAAACATAACCCATAAACTATCATCTAAAACCGTATTAGAACATCATAGAGTATTGCATTCTATGTTACAACAAGCAGTTTATTGGCAAATGATACCTTATAATCCAGCATCAAGAGTACGACCACCAAGAGCTAAAAAACCTAATATTAACTTTTATGATGATGCTCAAACGATTGCATTAATTAAAGCATTAGAAGGCGAAGAATTGAAATTTCGAGTCATCATTCTTCTAACAATTTTCACAGGCTTAAGGCGTGGAGAAGTGTTAGGACTAGAATGGCAAGACATTGATTTCAAAAATTCTTCTCTAACAGTTAGGCAAGCAAGCCAATATGTTTCTGCTATTGGAATTTATACTAAAGATCCAAAAACAGAAACATCAAACAGGATGATTAGTATTCCTGAATCAATTATTAAATTACTAAAAGAGTACAAAAGAAAACAACTAGAAGCTAGACTTCGTTTGGGAGACAAATGGATTGAAACAAATCGTTTATTTGTTCAATGGAATGGTAGCCCTATGCACCCAGACACAATTACTAAATGGTTTAGGCAGTTCCTAGAAGATAAAAACTTGCCACATATTACATTTCATGGCTTACGCCATACACATGCAACTTTGTTAATTTCACAAGGTTTGGATGTTCGAACGGTTAGTAATCGATTAGGACATGCACAAACATCTACAACTTTAAATATCTATGCCCATGCTTTTGCGAAAATGGACAGAGAAGCATCAGATAAACTTGATAATCTTCTTTATCGAGAAGATACAAAAAAATATTTTAAAGCCAATTAGAGGCTTATCATATAAATTTACAAATAGAAATGAAAGGATAAAATTCAATGAATAAAATACGATACAAAAAAGAAGAAATCAAGACAGCATAGTTTCTGCTTAGTTAGGCATTGAATTATTCATAAGCAGAAACTATTTGTATATTTTAGAATTTTAATCAAATATATTTTAATATCGAAAATTCAAAGTTTACCAAAAAACTTTTTTACATAGATTTGTGCCCATAACGTGCCCAATATTTTTTATGTAACTTGTTATAGGCAAAAATAAAAGAGCCTACAATCTTGAAGTGAACCCAAATTATTATACAAAAAAGTTTAATAAGGAGGGTTCATTTTT
>CANPDB010000064.1 GCA_947572725.1 uncultured Clostridium sp.
TATTCGCTAATAAAATAAGACTATTTTTTAGGGAAATATTCAAAAATTATTGACATTGAATTAAAATCTACAGTAGAACTCTTTTAGTAAAAATGATAAGATTAAGTATCAAGTAAATACAAATTATGATAAAAAACACTTAAAAACATTTGATATTTTCAAAAGAATATAGTAAAATAATTATATTAAAAGAAAGGAAAAACCAATGTATACAATAGAAGAATTTGATAAAGAAAAAACAAAAGTACTAAAATACATAATATACAAAAAAAGAAGCGAGCAAGAAGTAAGAAAAAAATTTGCAGGGTCAATAGAAGAAAATTTATTAGAAGACATTATAGAATACCTAAAACAAGCAAAATATATTAATGACAAAGAATACATACAAAAAACAGTAAATAATTTTATTGCGCTAAAAAATTTATCTATAAAAGAAATTAGATACAAGTTATTAGCAAAAGGATTAAATAAAAGTGAAATAGAAGATTATATATACGAAAATAAAGAAGAATTAGAAAACTATGAAACAAAATCAGCAGAAAACTTAATTTATAAAAAAGCAAGCTCAATGGAACAAGACGAAATAAAAGAATATTTGCTAAAAAAAGGATATCAAATAGATAATATAAATAAAGCAATGGAAGAATAGTAACTGACAATTATAGTATAAAAAATGCTAAAAAGATGTGTCCCTTTTGACAAGAAAGTTGACAAAAGAACCATCCCTAAGTGCAAAAAGGAGAAATAGTAATGCCAATATTAACATTAGAAATAGAGCAATATCCAATTAAAATAGATAATTTTGAAGGTCCACTAGATTTGTTATGCCACTTGATTGATAAAAATAAAATGAGTATTTATGATATTAATTTAAGTGAGATTACAGACCAATATATGGAATATTTAAGACAAAATGAAAGAATGAATTTAGAAATTGCAAGTGAATTTCTTGTTATGGCGTCAACTCTTTTGTATTTGAAATCTAAAAATCTTCTTCCTAAACAAGAAGATGAAGAAGAGGAGATTACAGAAGAAGAGCTGATTAGAAGAATTATAGAATATAAGAAGTTTAAAGAAATAAGTAAGGTTTTAAAAGAAAATTATCTTATTTTTTCTAATAGGTATTTTAAAATACAAGAAGAGATAGAATTGCCAAAACAAAAATTAGAAGCTGAATATGATAAGAAGTTTATACCTAATATTTATAAAAAGTTAATAGAAAGAAATAGTGTAAAGTTAAATCAAAATGCTAAAAATATTGAAAAAATTGCAATTGTTGAAAATTATACAGTTTCAAGTAAAGTTAAAGAAATGTTTAAAGTTCTAATAAAAGAAAAAAGATTTGTATTTAATCAACTATTTTCATTAAAAAAGCGTAATAAACAAGAAGTAGTAACAGCATTTTCAGGATTACTAGAACTATCAAGAAGGAGTAAAGTAGAGACAACTCAGGAAGAGTTATTTGGTGATATTACAGTTGAAAAAGCAAAGAAGATTAGTTGATTTTAAAATGTTATAATTTATAAATTTATTGATTAGAAAAGAAGAATATGGAAAAACTAATAATATAACCTCTAAAGGAGGCGATAATATTGGTTTTTCTTTTTATTTTAATAGGGCTTTTAGTATTAATTATATTTTCAAAAATAAAAATAGAGGTTGTTAATTTTAAATTTTCATCTGAATGGAGAAGACATATAAACAAAGATTATAAGGTCATTATAAAACTATGTATACTAAATAAAATACCTATACTAAAAATCAATATAACCAAAACAAAATTAGAAAGACTAAAATTAAAAGAAAAGATTAAGGATATTGATTTTAAAGCAATTCAAGATAATAATAAATTTGATAAAAGAATATTTAAAGCACTTAAAAAAGCAAATATAGATATTGATTTTATTAACTTAAATGTAGAATTAGGAACTGAGAATGCTTGTATCACATCAATAATTGTTCCTGCAATTAGTACATTTTTAGCAATTTTATTTAGAAAAAAAGTAAAACAATTTGAAAATCAAACATTTATAATAAAACCAGTATATATCAACCAGAATTTAATTAATATAATGCTTTCTGGTATATTTGAAATTAAAATGATACATATTATAAATATAATATATGTCTTAAATAAAAAAGAAGGAGTGAAGAAATATGAGCGAACATCCAATAGAAGGTCTTATGATTACGGCTATGAATAGTATTCAAGAAATGATAGATGTAAATACAATTGTAGGAGAGCCAATAGAAGCACCAAATGATATTGTGATAATACCAATTTCAAAAGTATCTTTTGGCTTTGCAGCAGGAGGAAGTGAATTTAAAGGAGAAACTATTGATGAATACACTAAAAAAGAAAAAGAAGAAGAAATTCAATACAGATTACCATTTGGAGGCGGTTCAGGTGCAGGAGTTACTATTAACCCAATTGCGTTTTTAGTAATCCAACAAGAAAAAGTAAAATTAATACCTGTAAACCATACTTCAGCAATGGACAAACTTTTAGATTATATTCCAGATTTAATTGAAAAAACTAATAGTATAATGAACAGCTATATGCAAAGCAAAAAAGAAGAAACACAAAAAATATTAAAAGAAATGCAAAATAAACATAATAAAAGTATGAAAAAAGAAGAGGAAGATAAAAAGGCAATTGAGAGAAAAATTGAAGAAGAAGTAGAAAAAATAAAAGATTTTAAGGAACTTGAAAACGAAACTTATATGTTTGATGATGATGAAATTATGGAAGATGAATAATAAAGCAATTGGTCATACCTCGGACAATCTACGGGTCCGAGGTCATTTTTTTTTATAAAATGGGTTTTCCTGAAAACTATAAAGAGTTAAAAAATAAATGGTAACCTTTTTATAAAAAATGGTAATATATAAATGTAGATAATAAAAGGGAGCTCTAAAACAAAAATGAAAGAAAGAAAAATAATCAAACAATACATACAAAACAACAAACTAAATATAGAAAAAATAATGGAAGACTTTACACCATACATATACACGATTATAAGTAATAAGAATTTGGCTTTAAAGGAAGAAGACATAGAAGAAATTATTTCAGATGTATATGTAGCAATTTGGAAAAATCGAACAAACTTAGATAAGAACAAAGAAATGTCAGCATATATAGGTGGAATTACAAACAATATTTTTTGCAAAAAGATAAGAAAGCTAAAGAATGAAATAGACATTGATGATTACAAAAATAATTTATATGATATAGAAAGTGTAGAAACAAAAGTAGAAAATACTGAAAAGAGCGATTTAGTCATAAACGAAATAAACAATATGAAACAAGAAGATAAAACAATATTTATATCATACTATTATCATTCCAAATCCATCAAACAAATTGCAAAAGAAATTAATATATCAGAAGAAAAAGTAAAATCAAGGCTTTTTAGAATAAGAAGAAAGTTAAAAAAAGTATTAGAAAGAAGAGGATATAATTATGGATAAAGAAAAACAAGATAGAATAAAAGAAAAAGCAAGAATGAAAATAGCAGTTGTTAATTTTAATGAAGAACAAATAACAAAATCTAAAAATGGAATATTAAAAATGGTAGCAACATTTGTACTAGCAATAGGAATTACAACAGGTC
The DNA here is from genome assembly GCA_947572725.1 of uncultured Clostridium sp. Taxonomy (GTDB): domain Bacteria; phylum Bacillota; class Clostridia; order TANB77; family CAG-508; genus CAG-269. Next base: position 3,618 of record CANPDB010000064.1, read on the forward strand.
TTGTATATGGAGGTTCTGTTGTATATGATAAAATATGGAAAGAGCCTGAAAGCTATAAAATTAGTAAAGACATATCAGAAGAAGAAAAAGCAAAATGTATTTCAGAGGAAGAAGCAGAAAAAATAGGAAATTCATATTTAAAGAAAATAGGTTTAAGTGATGAAACAATACAAAGCTTAGGATTAACGAAAGAGTTTTTATCAGACGAAAATGTGTGGCATATGGGATCTCAAAAAGCAACTTTAACAATAGATGCAGAAAAAGGAATAATAAAATCAGTTCAAATTCCAACCTGGGAATATAAAATACCATATAATTATGGAATAACAAGAGAAGATGCAAGAAAGGTAGCAAAAGAATTACTAGAAAAATATAGACCAGAAGATGATAAAGGAGATTATAAACTTGTAAAATTAACAAGAAATATGGAAACAGACGAGGCTTCGTATATATGGTATGCTATATTTCAAAAGAAATATGGAGATTTGTATAATGCAAATGAAGAAATAAATATTGGTTGGGTTCCAACTATAAATGGTTTATATAACTTAAGCTTTAAAAGAAATGTATATGAAAATAACGAAGACAAAATTAGTAAAGAAGAAGCTATGAAAATAGCAACAGAAAAAGATAAACAAATAGAAAAAAATAAAGCAATTAAAGAAACAATAGCAGAAATAAGAATCAGAAAGATGAATGAAAATGTTTATTTAAGAGAGCACTTTAAAGAAGAATATGAAAAGGGAACATTAAACTTGAAAAAGACAGGAGAGAATACATATCAATTTAAAGAAGATGCAGTTCTTTATAAAACAGAAGATAGAGTTAGAAAGGTATGGTGTGTAGTTGTAAAATATGATATAGATGAAACTTCTGCTCTTTCTGCTTATACTTATTTTGTAGATGCTACAACTGGCGAAATTATAGGAGGTCAGAGATGGAATGATTTAGAGTCAGAAGAAATGGTTTACAATGATGAATATAATTTAATTGAGAAATAGTATATCTTTTTTAAAACGACAAATAATTTTGATTTATTACTTTGCGTTATGTACTAGCTTCCAGAAGTTTATATTTAAATATTTTTGCGTTATCCCCATTCTAAAAATCCTAGCAAAAGTTCTACGAACTTTTGAGGATTTTTGAACGGTCCCCACAATTCCACTTCAAAATATTGAAATATAAACTTCTTCGCGCTATTTACATTTAGCATAATAAGTAGTAGTAAATCAAAATTATTTGTCATAATAGGAAAGTCATACTGACTTTCTAATATATAAAACTCATTGCACACAAATTTATTATATGAATTTGGCACACGAACAAATTTACTGAAAAATCTTTGATTTTTCAGATTTGTTCTAATATGGACAAAATTTTATAGAAATTTTAAAAAATGTGTAATAAAATGAGAAAAAAAGACTCTTATAAAATAGAAGGAGGTAAAAGTTATGCAGAATATCGAACAAATATATAAGCAATACTGTAATACCATTTATAAATACCTATTCTGCTTAACACATAACGAAGATATAGCAGAAGACCTAACACAAGAAACTTTTGCCATAGCAGTAAAAGAAATCAATAAATTTAAAGGAGATTGCAAAATATCAGTATGGTTGTGCCAAATAGCAAAACACTTATGGTACAAGCAATTAAAAAAAGGTAAGAAAAATGAAAACATATCTATGGAAGAACTTAAAGAAGAGATACCATCAAATGAAACAATAGAAGATATAGTATGTAAAAAAGAAGAGAAAATAAAGTTGTTTAAAGACATACAAAAACTTGATGAACAAGCAAGAGAAGTAATATATTTAAGGATGGTAGGAAATTTAAATTTTATTGAAATAGGAGAAATTTTAGGAAAAACGCCGAATTGGGCAAGAGTTACATTTTATCGTGCAAAGCAAAAAATAAAAGAGGTAAATAGGGATGAATAATATCAAAAATTAGAAATTTATTTATTCTGATTTATACCTTAAAAGAAAGGATTGATAGTAAATATGGAAAAGAAAACTGAATGTGAAATTGTACAAGATTTATTATTAGGATATGTTGATAATGTATTAAATACAGAATCAAAGAAATTAGTAGAAAAACATTTATTACAATGTAGTAATTGTCAAAAAAGATTAGAAGAAATAAAAAAAGACATAAACGAAAATGCAGAAACACAAAAGAAAGAAATTGATTATCTAAAAAAAATAAGAATAAAAGCAAAAATAAAATCAATATTTTTTGCTATTCTTATTATTTTAACAATACTTGTGGGCTATTACTTATACAAATTTTCTATATTAAATGGAATTTCTGAAAAAGTATCAAAAAAATTCGAAAGCGAGAATTTTTATATTGAAACAATATCAAATGCGGGATATGAAGAAGATGGATTATTTATTAATAAAGTATGGTATAAAGATGGAAAATGTAAAGAAATTTCTTATATAGAAACAGAAGATAATGGAATTACACAAAGTTTTAATACAAGATATAGTAAAATAGGAGAAAAAGAGAAATATGAGATAGTTGAAAACGAAAAAAAGGTAGTAAAAACAATGTATCCATTTGAAAATACAAAAATGGGTATAATGTCATTTCCTAATCCAATATTTCCATCAAATGTGAAAAATTATATGACTTTTAGATTAGGAGCACCATTTTTTACAAAGATATCAACTGATAATAAGGAAATAGGAAGAGAATATTATGTATTAAGTTTAGGAGACTCAAAATTATGGGTAGATATGGAAACTGGTCTGCCAATTATGTCTTTTGGATATAGTACACAGACTCAATATTATAAAGATACTAAAATTCCTAAAAAGAGTGCAGAGGGAATTTGTCAGTACAAGTATGAGTTTGATATTGTAAAAGATGATGATGTGCAGATGCCAGATTTTTCTTCTTATACAGTGGAAAATATTGACTTATTTGATAAATAGATTTTTAAAAGCAGTTGTAATTTAGTATAACAATTTAAATATATATTAAACTTTAAATAGCGCGAAGAGGTTTGTATTTATATATTTTGTAGTGGAATTGTGGGGACCGTTCAAAAATCCTCAAAAGTTCATAGAACTTTTGCTAGGATTTTTAGAATGGGGATAACGTAAAAATATATAAATACACACCTCTGGGAGCGAGTAGAATTAATAATTGTTATACTAAATTACAACTGCTTTAAAAAAAAGTGCAACCTTTTTCCAAATTTAATCAATATAAAAGTAAAGGTACCAAAAAATAAAAAAGGAGTTTAGATCTAAATTGAAATAAAAAAAGCAAATTAAAGATTACGAAACAAACAATGAAATAAATCTCGAAGAAATAATAAAAGAATACAGTAAATACATTCAAAAAATTATAGAAAATATGTCAATTAAAAATTTATCAAAAGAAGACATAGAAGAAATAACAACAGATACTTTTTTTATAGTATGGAAAAACAGAGAAAAGTTAGATAAAGAAAAGTTACTAAGTTCATATATTGCAGGAATTGTTAAAAACCTAGTAAAAGAAAAAACAAGAAAAATAAGCATAAATTACGATATTACAGATTATGAAAATATATTATCAGATTTGAAAAATATAGATATGATTTATGAGCAAAGAGAACAAATAGATCAAATAAAAAAAGTAGTAGAACAGATGAAAAAAGAAGATATAGACATATTTAATCTGTATTACTATTCATCTAAAAAGATAAAAGAGATATCAAAGATGCTAGATATTTCAGAGTTTAGTGTAAAATCTAGGCTTCATAGAATTAGAAAAAAAATAAAAAAAGAATTAGAAAAAGGAGGATATAGTAATGAATAATGATGAAAAAATTTTAGAAGCTGTAAAGGCAAAAATAGCTATATCCAACTGTATAGAGGAGGAAAAAGGTAGCATGAATAATATGAAAAAAAGTATAGTAAAAATTGCAGCAGTAGTATGTTTAACAATTATATCAGTTACAGGAGTTGTGTTTGCAAAAGATATAGGAAATTTTATTAGGAATTTGTTTGGAGCAAATACAAGTGATGGAGTAGATATAGCAATTAATAATGGATATGTATCAGATGTTAAAACTGAAACACAAAGTGCAGAAGGAATAGATATACAAGTTGATTCGCTTGTTATGGATGATTTTAACTTTGCTATGAATTTTAATATGATTTTAGATGAAAGATATAATATAGATGAGTTTGAACATACATACTTTGAAGATTTAAGAATTGTAGATGAACAGGGAAATATTGTATTTAGCACAGATTATGATAATCATAAAAACGCAGGGACTTCAGAATGGGAACCAGAATACTGGGGAGCGTATAGTTTTTTAACTGAAAAAATAAATAATAGACAATTTAAAGTGTCTTTATCAGCAACTGGAAATCCGAATTTATTTCCAAAAAGTAAGCATTTAAGTGTTAAATTTACTAAGATAAGGACTATGATATATGATGAAATAGAAAATATGCCTCATGATAAGTTTTATGAAGGAAGTTGGAATTTTGAAGTAGATGTTCCACAAGAGTTTTATAATAGAGAAACTGTACTTTATAAAGCTAAAAGCTGTAATGATAAAACGATTAACATAGATACAGTAGAAGCGGTTTTATCTAACACAGCGTTTAGAATATCAATTCCAGTGATTACAACAGATAAAGTAGATACAGAATTAGTCCATAAAAGAGACACAAAAAATATTTATGATACAAGAGCACTTCAAAAAGAATATGTAGAAACATCAGATGGAAAGAAATTTGAAACCGCTCAAAGGTCAGATGGAGACGGTGGATATAGTATTGATGAACAAGGAAGAATTGTAAATTATTATCAAACATTTAATTTGACAAAATATGATGCCACAAATGAAATTTCAATTCATATTTTTACAAATAAAAAAGAGGAGATAATAATTAAGTTGGAAAGAGGAAAATTATTATAAGTTAAAATATATAAAGCCGAATAAATAAAATGCTGGATTAGAATATTTTCGTTAGTTTAAAAAGCATAAAACCGTAAGAGTAAAAATTGTAAT
>CANPDB010000065.1 GCA_947572725.1 uncultured Clostridium sp.
ACCTTAAAAGACAAGGGGTGTAGACAGAGTAATTTTAGAATTAGTTTACACTACCTAAATAATTATGGGGGTGGTACTAATGAGAAAAAAGATGATAGGAATTTTAGTTTTGACTATATGTATATTAATGACAATTATGTCAAATACACTTGCATATTCAGATGATATTTTTGAATGTGATTTACCAATCAGTTATACAAATGAAAAATATCAAAATACAAATATGTTTACAGATTCGAATATAAAAAATAGAGGATTTGTAATAATGGCTCAAGAAAATTTCAAAATTAAAAAATCAGTTTGGGATATAGAAGAATCAGATGTAAAACAATTAGTTAATACAATGGCTAAAGATGCAGAAGTTATAGACACAAATAAAAGAGCTAAATTAGGTAAAGAAAAAGCTGTTGAATTAATTGTTATGGATGATGGAAGTTATATGGACCTATATTTATTAGCATCTAATAAATATATTTATTCAGTAGTATTTATAGGAAATTCACGAGAAGATTTAAAGAATGAAGATTATGAAATGATTAAAGATTCTTTTAAGTTGAAGGATAAAACTACTAATTTTAAATTGATTTATATCATTATAATTGTTATTAGTGTTATAATTAGTATATATATAAAATTGAAAAGAATAGGCAGAATATAAAAAATTTTATAAAGATATTAATATATTATAGGAATTTGAAATATAATTCCTATTTTTTAAGTAATTTTGTAAATTTGTAGATTTTTTAAATTTCATATGGTAATATATAGATATGAATAAAAAAAGGAGAAGTTATATGGAAAAGAAAAAAATGAATTTATGGAAGAAATTTTTAATTGTAATGGCAATTGTATTAATAGCATTTATAATTTTTGAAGTCGTAGAATTTGTCAAAAAGACAAATGAAAAGGAAGTAGATATAGATAACACTAATTATCAAGTCGATAGCAATAAAGCAGAAGAAAAAGAAGATATATATTTATATGGAGAGGAAATAAAAAGTCTTGTAAAAAAATTTAATTTTGCAGGTTCAACGTCAGGAAGTATTTACAAGACAGGAGATTTTGATATAAATAATATTCCAAATGATTTAATATTAAGAATGGCATGGAGAAGGTTAGATGCAGAAAAAGACACAACAATAAAACGAACAGGGAACGAAGGTACACAAACAGTCAATGATACAGTTTTAGAAAAAAGTGTGAAAAATCTTTTTGGAAACAATATTACATATCAAAATGAATCTTTTGAATACATAGATTCAAAGACTTTTGAGTCTTATGAGGCTAATACTGGTAAAATACTATACAAAGATGGTATATATACATCAAAATATAAAGAAGAAGGTGGGGAAGGCAAACCATATATATATGAAGTAGCAGAAAAAGCTGTAAAAAAAGATAACAAAATTGAGTTATATGTAAAAACAGCTTTCATAAAACCTGGTTATGACGAAGAAATAGGTGATTTTGTAAATGATTGTTATTCAGATTTTGATTTTGAAAAAGAAGATTTTGTAAACAAAATTAAAACAGTTAAAGAATCTGAATTTTTTAAAGATGTTTACGAATATGCAAATGATAGTTTAGGTACGATATTAATTAATAATCCTACATTTAATGAAATGAAAGAACAATTAAATACATATGTATATACATTTGAAAAAGATGAAAACACAGGAGATTATTATATAGTATCTTTTAATAAAGTAGAAGATAAAAACAAATCTACTTCTATGTCAGAAAAGAATATAGAAAAAGCTAAAAAAGAAAAAGTTTTAGGAAAATATCTTTCAATATATGTATTACGTGACTGTATTCAAACACCAGCATATGAAATATTAAATTTACCTAATATGAACGAAAATCCAACAATAACTAAAGAAACAATACTTATTAATGGAGAAGAATATGATTTATACAAAACAAAAACTAAATTTGAAGATTACAAAAAAGCTATGTTAAATTATGTTACAGAGGAAATTTTTGAACAAAGCTTTACAACATATCAAAAAGATATTAATGGAATATTACATATGGTTTTAAATGCAGGTGATGGCAAAAACTATGAAATAGTAGATATGACTGAGATTTCAGATAATACTTATGAAGTTAAATGTAATTATTATCAAGGAGAAAATCCAGCAATAACAGAAAAATTTATAGTTGAATTTGAAAAAAGTGGAGATAGTTATATTATAAAAAAATGTTCTAAAAAAATATTAGAAGATGTAGAATATATAGAAGTAACTGTGGAAGACAAAGAATCAACAAAACGGACTAGCATATAAAAAACCAGTAAAAATTGAAGATAAAGAAGTTATAAACAAAATACAAAATATAGTAAATTCAGCAGTTGAACACGAATTTTATGGTGCATTTGGTTTTGATATGCCTCCATATGTAGAGTGCCATCTTAAAAATGGCGACAAACTCAAAATTGCAGCAATTGACAATTTTGAGATGGAGGGAGAGACAAAAGGAAATTATATTATAGTTTCAGTTAACAATGATGAAAACGATAAAAAGGTATATAAAATAGAAGATAAACTAGAATCATATTTGGATGAATTATATAAAAAACAATAGATAGATGTACTTATATATTTTACAGTGTAAAGGATATAATGAATTCAATTAAAGGACTTAAATAAGGGGGATTTATGATTCGTTTAGTAGCAAGTGATATTGACGGAACCATTATAGGAGAAAACAATAAAATAACATCTCAAAATTTAAAAGCTATCAATGATATGAGACAATCCAATATAGATTTTACAATTTGTACTGGAAAGCCATACTCTATGGTAAAAGACTTTTGCAAAAATTTGCATGCTAGTTATGGTATTTTTGGTAATGGAAATCAAATTATAGATTTAAAAACTGGAAAAGAAATCTTTCGAAAAACATTGTCACAAGAAGAAATAAACATATGTATTTCTTTAGCAAGAAAAGAAAACTTACATATCCATCTATATACAGAAAATGAAGTAATCACACCAGAATTGTTATATATGGATTTAAGAAATTTTATTTTAAAAGATTCCATATTTCATAGTGATTTAGAATTTAAGATTGTCCCTAATATACAAGAATATATTAATCAAAAACAACCAACTGTTTTTAAGCTAATTATTTCTAGCACTTCTAATTTGTCGAAATTGCAAGATGAAATAGAGCAGAAAGTGAATTTAACAATTTATAGAATCAATAAGTCAAACGAATATAAAGACGAAATTATCAATAAAGAATATCAATATTTAGATATTACACCAAGTAAGACAAATAAAAGTGAAGCTTTGGAAACGCTTTCAAAATATTTAAAACTTTCTTCGTCAGAAGTAATGGCGATTGGAGATAATTTGAATGATATTGATATGATTAAGCACTTTGGTGTGGGAGTGGCAGTAGCTAATGCTTATGATGCTGTTAAGAAAGTGGCTAATTATACAACAGTTAATAATGTTGATAATAGTGGATTTGCAGAGGCAGTGTACAAGTACATTTCTTTTTAGTTATACTATTTTAAAAGTAGATATATTAGAAAATCAGTATGACTTTTCTAATATATAAAGTAAATACAATTCACAGCTTATTTATATTGGCTAAAGAGTTATAATATATTATTTTTTATCCATTCCCAACTGCTAACAGATTGTAGATAAACTTCTGCGGTGCAGTTGCTCCTCGAATTTTATTTACAATCTGTAACTTGTTGGTCCCCACATTCATTCCTAAAAAATAATATATTATAACTCTTTAGCTATTCTACTATATTAATATAACTGTGAATTGCATTTTTGATTTATATAATATGCCAATATTAAGGCTTTCCAATTTGTTATATAAATTTAGCTTCTTAACAAATCAACCCAAGAATAAATTACTTTTTTAGACATTGTAAATAAATTTATTTTTTCAATATCTTGTTTTGCCACAATATTAACTGTAGATAAGGTTTGACCGATTTAAAGAAAATGTAACTTCACCTAATTTTTGACCTGCTGTGATAGGAGCAGAAATATTTTCTTGTAAAGACAAATTTTGTTCAATATTTTTATCATTTCCTTTTTCTATTAAAGTGCCAGCATTTTGTTCATAAATAACATCAATATTTGATAAAACGCCTTTATTTACTGATATATTTTTAACTGTATCACCTTTTTTTCCAAATTGTTTAAAAGAAAAGGTATTAAAACCATAGTCTAACAATTTTTGGGCTTCGCTAAATCTAACTTTTGTTGAAGGAGCTTTCATAATAACAGCAATTAAAGATAAATCATCACGAGTAGCACTTGCTGATAAATTATATAATGCTAATCCTGTAGAGCCAGTTTTTAAACCTGTTGCACCTTTATAAGTCTTTATTAATTTATTTGTATTAGAAAGTTCAGATTTTCCACCACGAAGAGAATCAGTCCAAATAGTAGTATATTTTGTAATATTTGGATGATTGTTTAACAATTCTTTAGACATAAGTGAAATATCATAACTTGAAGTTACATGACCATCTTCATCTAAACCATGACAGTTTTTAAAACAAGTATCATTCATATCCAGTTCTTTTGCTTTATCATTCATCATTTGAACAAAAGCATCCTCAGAGCCTCCAATATATTCCGCCATAGCAACAACACAGTCATTTGCTGATGCAACACAAATTGCTTTTAGCATTTCGTCAACAGTTAAAGTTTCTCTTGGATCTAACCAAATTTGAGAGCCACCCATTGAAGCAGCATTTTCACTACAAGGAACATTATCTGTTAAAGAAATTTTTCCACTATCTAATGCCTCCATAATTAATAAAATACTCATAACCTTTGTAACAGAGGCAGGTCGTAATTGTTCGTGAACATTATGAGAATACAAAACTTGACCTGTAGTTTGTTCTATTAAAATAGCAGATTGTGATTCTAAATTTAGAGAATTATTATCAGATTCAGTACTGTTTGTAGGGTTACTTACAAGTTTAGCATTAGAAATGTTTTCAGTATTCTGAGAAGAGTTAGTACTGTTTGTTGCGTTAGCATTAGTGCTAACGGTAGTATTGTTCCTAGTATTGGTCGTAGTGTTAGTATTATCATTATTAGAACTAAGGTTATTATTTGTATTATTGTTATTTATAGTGTTTGTAATGTTAGCAGAAGTTTCAATTGAACCTGATGTATTAGACCACACATAAACAGAATCAACTGCAAAACAAGGTGTACAGAAGATAGAAATTAAAATTAATATAATAAATAAAGATATTAAGCTTTTATATTTTTGCATCAAAATCCCTCCATTGATTTTTGATTTTATTAAACTATATGAGTTCAAATTATAAAAAAGAACAATATAAAAAGAGGATATTATTTATTCAAAAGATAAAATATTATCGTATATTACCGTTGTTTAAAAATAGAAAAACCAAACAATAACAATAAATAAGTAACAACAAATAATAATAATTTTACTACTACATACCAAACAAAATTATTAAAAGAAAAAGAAAACATACATGTTATAGCATAGCTTATAATACTTGCAATAATAGGTAATATAATATATCTTTTTAAAGACAATTTAAAAGGAATTCTTTTTCGTAATTGAAAACTACTAATTGTAAAATTCAGTATTTCACTTACAAAAATACTAAAAATATAACCATTCATACCTAAAATAGGGACTAAAAAGTATAGAATTATAATAGTAGTTACTAAATCTAAAATATTGCAACACATAACTTTAAAGGGTTCATTTATTCCTTTTAATAAATTATCAATAATAGTATCAATATACATAAAAAATACTAGAGGTGATAATATTTTAATCCATAAGTCACAACTTAAATCTTGATAAATAGCATAACTAATTTCTGCAGAGAAAAACCATAAACAACTTCCAATGCCAATAGAAAATATAAAAGCATATTTAAAAATTGTTTCACAAACTTTTTTCATTCTATTATAATTTTGTCCTGCCAATAATCTTGAAAATTCTGGAACAAGCAAAGAGGCAAAGGAGTTGATAAATACATTAAAAAATAGCAAAATAGGCATTACCATACCATTAATAATTCCATAATTAGAAATTGCCAAAGAATATGAAAAACCAAACTTTTCTAAGCTATTTGGAATTAAAAATTGTTTAAATGAAGATAATCCTGAGCGTATGTATGAAGTAATAGCTACTGGACAAGAAATTTTTATAATTTCCTTTTTCCAATCAGAAGAACATATTGTAGAAAGAACTATTTTTCTTTTTTCAAAATAGTAAAAAACAATATTAAGTGTAAAAGAGGCTATTTCAGAAATTACATCTGCTAATATAAGTAAAGTACAAATATGTCCAATATCATTTGAAAACCAAACTTTTAGTAAAACAATTGTAGCTATCATTTTTACAGAAAATTCTAAAACCTGTGAAATAGAATTTTTAAAGGCTTTTCCAATTGCAGTAAAAAAACCTCCAATTACAGAAGAAACTGCAATTAAAGGTAGCCCGAAGTGCCATACTATATATAGGGGAAGAATTTATTTCATCTTTTAACCATGTTTTACAAATAGGCTCAGAAAAAATAATTAGAAAAAGCATTGCTCCAATTCCTAATAGTGTAGCAAAAAATACACAAGTTCTAACTGTTTTTATACCACAAGAGTAATCTTTTTTTGCAAACCTTTCGGAAACAATATATGTACATGCTAAACTAAGTCCAGAAGTAGCAAAAGTAATTGCAAACATATAAACAGACATAACAAGACTAAATACACCAATTGCTTCTGAACCTACTTTTTTTGCAATATATATATTAAAAATAAAACCAACACTTTTCATAATAAGTGTAGTTAATGTTAGAATTATTCCATTTATTAAAAAAGTTTTTGTCCTTTTCAGAGTAATCACCATTTAAAATATATGGAATAGTTGTTTAAAATATGTAAATATTTAGTTACAATTCAGTTTGAAATTCTCTACTCGCTCCCAGAGGGTAATAATTATATATTTTTTTCACTGCCCCAACCTAAAAATTCTAAAGAAAAGTTTTTTAAACTTTTCTAAGAATTTTTGGTCGGTCACCCCGGAGTCGCTCAAAAAAGTATATAATTATGACCCTCTTCGCGCTATTTAAAATTATTTAAATCTAAATTGTAACAAAATTAATATTTTAAAGAAACAAGAGAAGCCGTTATTGCTGAAGAAGAAGCTTCTACATAAATCTTTATATCATTTCCAGTATTATTAACAAATTTGAAATCATAACTTCCATAAGCAACTGCTGCATCTTTTCCTTTTTGAATATATGGAACATAATTACTATGTGCATGTCTTTCTGTAACTGATAAAGAAGGAACAGCTAAAACAGCATTATATAAAGTTGTGCTAATTTGACAGTTACCACCACCAAGGCCTTTTTTCTTTTTACCATTATGATCAAAAATATCTGCCTCTTGATATCCTTTGGCACTTGTAGCAGGACCTACAGTTTGACAAAAAGAAAAAGTTGCTCCTTTTTTTACAGTAGTTCCATGTAAGGCCTTGCAAGTAATAGCAATATTGTTTTGTCTTGCAGAATCTTGAGAATATATTTTAGTAGAAAAAGTTGCAATTTGTTCTTCTGTAATTCCACTTGTATTAGAATTAGTCTGATTTTCCAAAATTTGAGTATTGGTATTATTTTTATCAGTTTCAGTTGAAGTATTAGTACTATTATTAGAAGTAGTATTATTAAAATCAGCAGATATTCTATTAGCTTCATAAGAAGTATCACTAGTATTTTCGGTATTATTCTCAGTTTTATTTTCATTAGTATTGTTATTATTTTTTACAAAAAAGAAAATTCCAAATCCAATTATAATAATTGTAATAAAAACTATAATAATCCAATTTTTCTTATCCATTAAAATCACCATATGTAGTATAACCAAAAAGTAGTAAAATTATGTCAATAACTTTTGAAAATGTCCCAAAAATTTCTAAACATTAACGGAAAAAT
>CANPDB010000066.1 GCA_947572725.1 uncultured Clostridium sp.
AAAAATGTGGGGCAAAATGTGGGACAAATTCTTCAAAAAATCGTGAAAAGTATTGGAGTATATAGGATAAGGGGGTGGGAATTTTGGCAATGGTAATAATTTTTACATATATATTAGTTGGTACATTATTTGGACTAATAGCAGGTAGTATAAACGAGGGTAAAGGTTATTCATATTGGACTGGATTCTGGTGTGGTTTTATATTAGGATTAATTGGAATAGTAGTTGTATGTGTTCAAACAGATAAAACAAAAGTTAATGTAAAAGGAGCAGAAGAAATCGAAAAGTATAAAAAATTATTGGATAATGGTAGCATAACAAAAGAAGAATTTGAAGAAAGTAAAAAAAGGATTTTAAGTAAATTATAAAATAATAGGGGGTAAAAATGGCACTAATTAAATGTAGAGAATGTGGAAAAGAAATATCAAGTACAGTAAAGAAATGTCCTAATTGTGGATATAAAAACGAACAATTAAAAGAAGAAAAAAAAGAAAAAAGAATAAATTTTATTAAAAAATATAAAAAAGTTATAACAATTATAACTGTTGTTGTTATAGTTGGAGTTGTAGGAATTGTAGTATGTAATCAGCAAATGGCAAAGAGGGCAGAAGAAGAGAGAGTACAAGCAGAAGTTGAAGCAAATACATTAAACGAAGATGAAAAAATAGTTGCCAAAATAGTGAAAAAATATCAAAGTGCATTGAAAAATCCTGAGTCTATGCAAATATTTGAAATTAGAAAATATGATAGTTTTGTTTTAATGGACACAAGTGGGCAAAATGGTTTTGGTGGAATTACAAGAGATGTTGTATCTTATTCGTTTGATGGTACTTATATGGGTAATGATAGCAATGCAGATAGAACCATTACAAGATATACCAGTAGTGAAGATAGACTTGAAATAACATTGGCAAAGGCTATTGAAAAGAATTGGAAAACAAGAACAGATTATATTGTAATAGATAAAGACAAAATACTAAGAAATTTGAACCAAGCAAATTAAAAAGTTATAAATGTGAAAGGAAAATTTAAAATATGAAAAAGAAAAGTAATAAGAAAGTATTAATATTTTTAGGAATAATAGCTCTAGTGGTAGCAATTTATTTTATATGCTTTCACAGAGGAACAACAGAAGAAAATAAAAAGACATTAACTGTAGCAGAAAATATAACATTAAATGATGATGAAAAAGAATTATTATCAGAATTAGTAAATGTAAATTATAAATTATTAAACCCTAAACAACAAGAAGAAAATACAAATACAACAGATTATACAGAAGTTGCAAAACCAACAGAGCCAACATCATTAAAAGACTTTTGTATAAAATTGTATGAAGCTAGAAAAACGACAAATGAAAATGGAGAAACAATATATTTATTTGATATGGATACAAAAGGGAAAAATGGAGAAACAACAAGAAGAATATTTATAACCAGAAATGGAGAAATAACAGGTTGTACATTTATAGAAAGTGATTATGCAGAAAGTTTAGAACAAATGGAAGATACGAAATTTGAAAATGGAAGTATAAATTTAGGAAAAGATTTTCTTAAAGTAATATTTGAAGGATTAACAAAAACTATAAATGAAACATGGGAAAAAGCAACTATATATGATAATGTGAATTATGATAATATTTTAAGTAAAATTTAAGGAGATGTAAAAAATGGAAGAAAAAAAGCTTGATTTAAAAAATAATAAAAAAACAATTTTAATTGTAATTGGAGTAATAATTGCTATTATTGTGATAGTAATTATAAAATATTTCAGTAGTCCTGTTATGAGATTCAAACAAAACTTAGATAATGTAGATGTTTCAAAATTACAAGAAATATATTCTAATACTCAAAACTATGATGAAAAGAAAAAAATTGAGAAATCATTTGAAGATAAAATAAAATCTATTGTAGAAGAATTTGTAAATGGTACTAAAAGTTATGAAAATGCAATAGAAGAAGTTGAAAGATTTAAGAATATAAAGGGATTTGAGAATGTTATAACATCAGCTAAAGAGGATATTGAGAAAGTAAAAACATCAAAAGATAGTTTTGGAGAAGGGCAAAATAAAGAGAATTCTGGAGATATATTGCAAGCAATGAAAAGTTACTCAAAAGTAATAGAACTAGATAAAAATAACTACAAAATAGCTCAAAACTATATAAAAGATAATAGGGAAGAATTAAAAAATAAAACTTTGACAGAAGTGGATACATTAATATCTCAAAACGATTATGTAACAGCAAACCAAAAAATTAAAGAATTACAAGAAATATTAACAAATGATAATCAAATTACCGAAAAGAGTAATCAAATAAAAGATAAAGCAAAAGAACAAGAAATTGAAAAATACAAAAATGAACAAGAAGTAAGTGTTGAAAGTGCTAGAATTATAGTACAAGACGATAGATATAAAGCATTATATCCAGATATGATAGAAGTAGTAATTAAAAACAATTCTAGCAAAACCATAAAAGACTACAATGTAGCAATTTTGGCTTATGATAGTAATAATTATCCATTGAAAATAAAACCACAATTTAACTATAATGGTGGTGGATTTGAATTTACAGGACAAGCAGATAATGTAAATGTAGTTGCAGGTGCTACTGGTGGAAAAGATTATGGTTGGAAATTAGACCAAAATCATGGAATTTCAAAAGTAATTTCAATTGTAAAAGATGTAACATATTATGATGGTTCAAATTGGGAAAATCCATATTATAATTATTGGATAGAACAATATAAAGAAAAACAATTACAAGAATGACAGAAATATAAAACATAATTTTAGAGGGTTACCCTCTTTTTCTTTTTAAATTCTATTATAAACATATTGTGCTACAAACTATCAATTTAGCCAATAACAGACAAACGAGAATCGATTTTAAGACATTTTTATATAAAAGATTTGATTTTATTATTATTTGAAAAATAATGCTATTTATAGTATAATGACCAAAGTGATAACTAGTAAGTTGTAAGGGAGTAAAATATGAATAATTTTTTAGGTAGCTATGGTACTTTTTTAGGAATTACAATTAGTTTTGTAATTGGAGTAATAATAATATATTATGTTATAATATGGGTCTTAAACCTTTTCTATAAAACAAAGTTTAAGAAAACATACAATATATATATTCCAAAAGGATTTAAGGTAAGAAGAAATAAAACAGAATATGATGGGGATTGTGAATTAAATTATCCCAAATGGTTATATGCAAATAAAAATGGTAGTAGGAATAAAGTTAGAAAAAATAACAATTTGATTTATTATAATTGTTATTTATATTATAAAGATTTTAAAATTATCACAAAATCACCAGTAGATATGATAAATCTAGTACATCAATTTAGAGGAATATTAGGCGATAATTCGATTCATAAAACTGCTGAAGAAATTAAAAAATATGAAGAAATAAAGAAAAAACTTGAATTATATAATAAAAATAATGACATTCAATCAATAATTTCTCAATGCAGGGATGAGCCAACCAAGTTTGAAGAATTTTGTGCAAAATTATTTGAAAAAATGAGATATAAAGTAACAATTACACCAAAAGTCAATGATGGTGGATACGATTTAATACTACATAAGGATAAAGAAAAAAGTATTGTAGAATGTAAATGTTATGCTTTAAGACATAGTGTGGGAAGACCATTAGTTCAAAAATTAGTAGGAGCAAATCAAATAGCACAAGCTGACAAAATTATTTTTATTACAACTAGCTTTTTTTCAAAAGAAGCTATAAAATATGCTAATGAGATAAATGTTGAATTGATAGATGGCGAAAAATTACTAAATCTTACTCAAAAATATTTCAATGAAAACTCAAAAAATAATAATAAAATTAGTAGAAAAGAATGGGAATTAAATAAGAATGACATTAAAAAATATTATCCACCAGATATAGAAATATGATTATATTTTAAAGATATATAATTTATTGAAAATTATCTGTCTTTATGTATTTGATAATTTGCCAATGATTATTGATAATGTTTTATTTTTATGCTAAAATATCTTCATAAAAATTAAGAAAGGAAAAAGAATATGAAAGAAATAAGGATTTGTGTAAAAGAGCAAGGATTTGTTATATGTCATACATCTCTAAAGGTTGAAGAAAGTGCATTTAATGAGATACAAAATAATAAGATTATACCAGATAAATATTGGAATGGTATATGTGAGTTTATCGAATTTCAAGAAAAAACGGAGGAAAATATAACAGAAATTATAGTATCTTATGAGAATAAAGGCAAAGAAGAAAAAATTTATTGTGATAATATGTTAAAATAGTTTATCAAAAAAATCATTAAATAATAATTACAATTATATAATGATTTCAAAAAATAATAGGAAAAGGTAAAATTCATTTATAACAATACTATAATCTAAGCCACAAATTATCGAGTAGATGTAAATTTCTGCTCTTTTATTTTTGATAAAAAATACTTCAGTTTAAATTTTATTATAAACATATTGTGCTACAAACTATCAATTTAATCAATAGCAGACACACCAGAATCGATTTTAAGACATTTTTATATAAAAGACAATTAAGTTATACATCTTGAAATAATAAATCGTTTTAAATCGATTGTAGTAAAACCTCTGTAATGTAGTTGTAAAAGGTGCTTTACTCTCCTAGCAATTAAATTTTTACAGTGGATTTTGGGATATAAAATGTTATATGAAAAATAGAGTTTTTAGTTGATATATCAAGTAAAAGTATTATTTGTGATTTAAAATAAAAGTCCACCACAAAAAAAATGTTGATATATAAAGCTTTACAGACAGAATAAAATTCTAGTTTTATGATTTTACAGAAGCGGAGAATAAAGATAAAAAAGTTGTGTTGTTCGCTTGTATTTTGTAAAAAAATATTATATAGTTAATAACGAAAATGAGAATAAGCGGAGTGCGTTGCCACCTTGACAACTAAGTGTTTACAAAATCCTCCACAACTTAGTTTGTGAGATTGAATTATGGGGGGTGGTTACATGATAGAACCAACATTAATAACTATTACATATCTACTTTTCTATGGATTAGTAGGAGTAACTATCATAAATTTTGCCTTGTTAATCATCATCGTGTATTTACTACATAGGCAATAAAAAATAACCATTCTGCTTTGCCTCGAAACCATTGCAGAATGATTATATAACATTTAGGCAACCACTTTCGTGGTTTCTCATTTTCTATTTATATTATACACAGGTTATGAGAAAAAGTCAAATTAAAATCAATAATAATTTATTGAAGATTCAAAAATGTATGAAAATAAAATATGAATATAAACGATTATTAAATAGTGAACTACTGTTAAAGATGTCTAATCTATGTCTAATCTAATGACATTTTTATAAAAATTAGTTAAGTTATTGTAATTCCATATTAAATCCCACCTAATATGCTAAAAATCAATATTTTTTGCGTATGAAAAAGCACTAAAAAATATTAAAAGATATTATAAAATACAGGGATTTTTTGTCTTAGGAACCAGTGTCAACGACGTGGGGGTTCGAGTCCCTTCATCCGCACCACTAAAGGTTTTCGAACCTGATGAGAAATTGAATAGGTAGAAAATTTGAGTATTTTTCTAACAAAATTTATCAAATTTTCTAACACTTTTTAAATAGTTGTTATTAAGATTGAAAGCTTGTAACAACTTTTTTATGTTTTGAAATTGATTTGTTTTGTTTTGTTTATATCTTCATAGATATTATTCGAAGTTTCACCTTTCATCTTATAAATTTGTCTAGTTGTATCTTGAAAATTTGTTATTACTTGAACATAGTTCTTTTTAGATAAACTACTTATTAATTTTGATACTCTTGTATTAGATAAATTTACAATATTTACTATATATTTAATTGTTTTTTCTTGCATAATTTCACCTTCTTTCACATAAAAATAACACCTCATATAGAGGTGCAAAATCAAAATATATAGTATAAATTATTTATTAAATAAATATAATAGTAATGTCAAATAAATTTGACAAGTTAAATATTTATATGCTATAATATATTTAACTTAAGCAGGGGTTGAGTGAGTTCCACAACAAAATCGGAGCTCCCAGATTTAAATATCTGTTGCCCTTGCACATTTTTTATTTAATCAAAGTTTTTAATACTTACAATAACATTTTTAGATAATTCTTTAAACATTGCTAAGCAGTGTTTTTCTTTTTCTTCTCCATATTTTTGATATCCACTTTGTATAGAATAGTATTTATTCACATAAAAAGATAAAATGTCAGCAATTTGTATATAATTAGTAGAGTCAGAATCCAAAAACATAGGATATTCTATAATATTATCAACATATTTTTGATGTATCACTGGGAAGAAAGATGCTAATTCCTTATTAAAATTTAATTGTTTATCAAGAAATATCATACTATTAGATTCTTTATTTTTCATATTATTACAAATTGCAGTATATAGTTTACAAAAAGAATGTAAATAAGGATCTATTTTGACTAATTCTCCGTATTTTGCTTTTAATTCCTTTTTAAATGCTTTCTTATCTATTGCAATATAATAAAATTCTATAGGAAGATTTGATATAAGTACAACTAGCCTTTCTAAAATTTCTAAATTCTTATGCCAATCATTTTTACCAAAATATGTACGTTTCTTTGAATTAAAGATTTCATTAGTATGTACTTCATTATTTTTAAAATATGGATCAATTTCTGCTTTTTTATCATCTAGTAATCTATTTATATTATGCCAATTGTTTTCATTCACAAGAACACTACCTAAAACGAATATGGGTTGTTGTGAATTATCAAAATCAGTTCCAGTATTTCCACTTTCATCTGCATATAGTATATACATTGTTTTTCATCTCCTTCAAATTATAATAAAGTATCATATTTATATAAACATATCCAAAAAATGAATAAATATGCTCACTATAGTACTAGCTAAACAACTTATTGGCAAAGAAAAAATGAATGTGCATAATGGAAACCAATAAATGATATGCTTGTATTCAACGTCTATTTTTTTACTAAATTTAACATATATAGCAATGCAAGATATAAATATAAAATGATAGATACCAGCTTTAATAGATGAAGCTATAATATCAAAGAAATCGTAATAACCTTCTACTACTTTTCTAGTATCTCCATCAAATAGAATAACTCCAATGATTAGTTCAAAAATAAGAAGAGATAAAAAATACAAAACAATAATAAGAATTTTATTTTTATCTTTTTTTAACACTATTTATACCTCCAAATTTTCAAGTTTAAATTTAACCGTAATATTGTATTCATTAACAACATTACAAGCTGTTCCAATCATTGCTAGGTTATTGCAAATCTAACAATATCAAAAGAAAAATTTTGCAGTACATCATATTCGCCATTCATAATTTTTTGAAAAGTATCTTCATTTTCTTTATATTTTTTGTTAATTTCAGAGGCTTGTTTTAACGTTATAACATCACAGCTATGTAAATTCATTAAAGTTGTAGTTCTATTAATAGTGTCAATATCAGATTGTAGTAAACTTCTATAATTATTGTAACAATCAAGAGGTACTTCATTTAATAAATTCAAAGTTAAATATCTGTCTGTTAATAATTGTCTTTGAACCAAAGGCAAGGTTTTTTTATTACATAACTTTAAAATTTTTCTATTTAGTAGACTTTCTCCTTTTAAATTTTTGACATTATAAATATTTACAGAATTACACATTTTCTTTAAGCAACCTAAACCATAAGTATATCTTGTATTACTGATTTTTCTTCCACATAAAG
>CANPDB010000067.1 GCA_947572725.1 uncultured Clostridium sp.
CCCATTCAATTTTAGAGAGCAATTCTCTTTTAATCTTGTTTTTCTTCTTTACAATGCTAATCATACCACACCATCCTTCCTTTTTCAAGATAAAGGCGACAAAAAAATCAACCTTTTACAGTTGATTTATCAATATTTTCGTCTGGTGCGACGATTTTACTTAATGGAGCGGGTAGCGGGAATCGAACCCGCGCTATCAGGTCGGAAGCATGACATTCTACCACTAAATTATACCCGCATATTCTATTAAAGTAACTTAAAAAACATTCAAAAAAACTATTGCCAAGAATCTCCGTCCACATTGGCATTTTTTTAAAAATGGTGGAGATGAGGAGAGTCGAACTCCTGTCCATAACACTTTCCACATAAACATCTACAAGTTTAGTTTATCTTTTATATTCATCATACTTTCACCGATAAACAGGTTAAAATATAATATAGCTTTTTAAAATACCCACTACTTTAAAAGCAAAAGTAGCTTTGTTTCCCACAAATATAACACTTTATCTAAATAGGTGGGACTATTTAGGAAAGCGTAGCCGCAATTAGGCAGCTAATGCTAATTCTTCGTTATCAGCGTTTATTTTTATTTTCGCTTTTTTAAAGTGGCCAAAGCGACCATCCACTACTTGCAATTTATATTTCTGGTGTAATGTCGAAACCATTACATCCCCATATACTTTTTTATTATACTATATTGTATGTCTTTTATCAAGAACTAAATAATGGAATGTGTATATTCATCAGCAGGTATTACTTCAATACCATTATCAATTAATAATTGAGCCAAAATTCCATTTCCATCAACTAATTTATTTTCAAAATTTCCATTATAAATTTTGCCACAACCACAAGATGGACTTCTAGGTTGCAAAATAGCTGTTCTAACTTTTAGTTTTTTTGATAGTTCTAAAACTTCTTCTGCACCTTTTATAAAGTTTGAAGTTACATCAACATTATCTTTAGTAAATACATATTTTTTATTATCAATACATTTAATTTCAGCTGGAGTTCTTGGAGTTTGTAAACCACCGAAGTTGTTCAGGGCAAATAGGAATTGCATTTCCATTTTCTAATAATTCAAATATTTTTTCATTATAATTATTTCCACCAGAATATTTACAATTAATTCCGCAAAGACAAGCACTAACTAAAATCATTTTATTACTCCTTAAATTTAATTTATTGAAAAATCTTTGATTTTTCAGATTTGTTCTTTTAATATATTATTTAATACAAATTCTTTTCCATTTAAATATTCCAAAATTTTACTATCTGTTTTAAAACTAAATTTTAGAATATAGCTACAAAGCATTTGATATTTTTTACCAAATTTTTTATTAATATCATTTATACCATATTTACCATCACCTATAATAGGATATCCTATATATGCTAGATGAGCACGAATTTGATGAGTTTTACCAGTTGGAATTTGAACATCTAAAAGACAAGTATTATCATTTCTTTTTTCTAAGATATTATATATAGTTGTTATTTTTTGATAACCTTTTTTAAAATTATCACTAATATAAACTTTAGATTTTTTTGTATCTTTAAATAAGTATGCATCACATTTTTTATGAACTTGTTTTGGAATTCCATAAACTAAAGCTAAATAATGTTTTTCAATTTCGTGTTTTTTAAACTTATCAAATAAAATATTTAAAGATTCTTCATTTTTTGCAAATAAAACAAGACCAGAAGTGTTTCTATCAATTCTATGACAGGGCATAGGTTTATAGTCACAAAAAGAATATTTTTGATGTACATATGTAGTTAAGCTATGTTCACCTGTAACTTCAATTCCTTGTGGCTTGTTAATTAATAAAATATTATCATCTTCAAAAAATATGTCTAATTCAAAATTTGATTGTAAAAAATCATCTGAAATATAGACTAGTATTTCATCATTTGTGTGAATGGTAATATTTTCGTTAATTCTTTTTCCGTTTATTTTTATGTCTTTTTTTCTTAATGTTTTATAAAATAAATTTGTTGTAAGTTCAGGTATAGTGGCAAATAAGAATTGATTTAATTTTTTTTCATTATATTTTTCATTTACAATTAATTTTTTCATATTGTTATTATATATTGTTTCTACATAAAAGGCAATATATTGTAAGTGGAAAAAACATATATACAAAAATAATGAATATAATAGAGATGGTTACAATTCACATTCTTATTTAACATATTAGATTAGATAAAGAGTTATAATATATTATTTTTTAGAAATGAATGTGGGGACCAACAAGTTACAGTTTGTAAATAAAATTCGAGGAGCAACTGCACCACAGAAATTTATCTACAAACTGTTAGCAGTTGGGAATGGATAAAAAATAATATATTATAACTCTTTAGAAAATATTAAATTAACTATGAATTATAACTAGATATGTGAACTTTATGTGAAAAATAAAAAAAACTATTGACAATTAGAGAAAATGGGTATAAATTATTAGCAGTCACTTATTAAGAGTGCTAAAGTCTAAAGGAGGTAATATAAAATGATTAAACCATTAGGTAGTAGAGTATTAATAAAAATGAAAGAAGGCGAAGAAAAAACTAAAAGTGGAATTATTCTATCAGGAGCAGCACAAGAAAAGCCACAAATAGCAGAAGTAATTGAAGTAGGACCAGGTGAAAATGTAGACGGAAAATTAGAGCCTGTAAGTGTAAAAAAAGGTGATAATGTTATTGTAAGTAAGTATTCTGGAACTGAAGTAAAATATGAAGGAGAAGAATACATAATAGTAAAGCAAGAAGACATTTTAGCAATTGTAGAATAATTTATTGATAATTAAAAAATATAAATAAAATTAATATTGAAAGGAAGGTATAGAAAAAATGGCAAAGATTATTAAATTTGGAGAAGATGCAAGAAAATCTTTATTAGAAGGAGTAAATAAACTAGCAGATACTGTTAAGGTTACTTTAGGACCAAAAGGAAGAAATGTTGTATTAGATAAGAGTTTTGGTTCACCACTTATTACAAATGATGGTGTAACAATAGCAAAAGAAATAGAATTAGAAGATAAATTTGAAAATATGGGAGCTCGTTTAGTAAAAGAAGTTTCTACAAAAACAAATGATGTTGCAGGTGATGGTACTACAACAGCTACTGTTTTAGCTCAAAGTATGATTAAAGAAGGTGTTAAAAATGTAGCAGCTGGTAGTGACCCAATGGCAATTAAAAGAGGAATTGATAAAGCTGTTAATGTTGCTATTGAAGGATTAAGAGAAATTAGTTCAGAAGTAAACGGTAAGGAAGATATTGCAAGAGTTGCAAGTATTTCTGCAAATAATGAGGAAGTAGGTAAACTTATTGCAGATGCAATGGAAAAAGTATCAAAAGATGGTGTAATAACAATTGAAGAATCAAAAACATCAAATACAGAATTAAATGTTGTAGAAGGAATGCAATTTGATAAAGGTTATGTATCACCATATATGGTAACAGATACAGAAAAAATGGAAGCCATTGTAGATAATCCATATATTTTAATTACAGATAAAAAAATTAGTAACATTCAAGAAATATTACCATTATTAGAAAATTTAATGCAACAATCTGGAAAATTAGTAATCATATGTGATGATATAGAAGGAGAAGCTTTATCTACATTAGTTTTAAACAAATTAAGAGGAGTTTTAAATGTAGTAGCCGTAAAAGCACCTGGATTTGGAGATAAAAGAAAAGCGATGTTAGAAGACATTAGCATTTTAACAGGTGGAGAAGTAATAACATCAGATTTAGGATTAGAATTAAAAGATACTACAATTGAACAATTAGGTAGAGCAAAACAAGTAAAAGTACAAAAAGAAAATACAATTATTGTTGATGGTGCAGGAGATAAGACATTAATAGAAAATAGAGTAAACCAAA
This sequence comes from uncultured Clostridium sp., assembly GCA_947572725.1. Taxonomy (GTDB): domain Bacteria; phylum Bacillota; class Clostridia; order TANB77; family CAG-508; genus CAG-269. Next base: position 3,890 of record CANPDB010000067.1, read on the forward strand.
TAAAGACTCAAATTACAGAAACACAAAGTGAATATGATAAAGAACAATTACAAGAGCGTTTAGCAAAAATAGCTGGAGGTGTTGCTGTAATTGGTGTTGGTGCAGCTACAGAAGTAGAAATGAAAGATAAAAAATTAAGAATTGAAGATGCTTTATCTGCAACAAAGGCAGCAGTAGAAGAAGGTATAGTTGCAGGTGGAGGAACAGCATTAATGAATGTTATTCCTAAAGTAGAAAAATTAGTATCTACACTAGAAAATGCAGAAAAAATAGGAGCACAAATTGTACTTCAATCATTAGAAGAGCCAGTAAAGCAAATTGCTAGAAATAGCGGCTTAGAACCAGCAGTAATAGCAGATAAAGTAAAACAATCACCAGTAGGTGTTGGATTTGATGCTTCAACAGAACAATATGTTGATATGAAGAAAACAGGAATTGTTGATCCAACAAAAGTTACAAGAAGTGCTTTACAAAATGCAGCTTCAATTGCATCAATGGTACTTACTACAGAAAGTTTAGTAGCAGATGCACCAGAAGAAAAAGGTTGTGGCTGTGGTGGACACGGAGATGCAATGCCAGCTGGAATGGATGGAATGTATTAATATAAAAAATGAAATAGGATTTTTATTCTATTTCTTTTTTTATTACAGTTGAAAATTAAAGTTAAAATTCACATCTTATTTATATTTATTTCACTAAAGAGTTATAATATATTATTTTTTATCCATTCCCAACTGTTAACAGTTTGTAGATAAACTTTTGCGGTGCAGTTGCTCCTCAAATTTTATTTACAAACTGTAACTTGTTGGTCCCCACATTCATTCCTAAAAAATAATATATTATAACTCTTTAGTTACTATAATATTTTAAATAAGACTAACTAAAAACTCTTTTGTATAATTTTTTAAAAAAAGCTTAACAAAATTTATAGTTTATGGTAAGATGAAAACATAAAAGGAGATGCAAAAGAAAATGAAAGAAAAATTATTTGAAATGAGTGTAGGAAAAAGAATAACAATAATCTTTATATCAATATTAGTAATTGTAGCTCTTATAGTATCAGCTGTATATTTTTTAAATAATAAAGAGGACGAGCTTGAAACTACAAGTGGTGAATTATCAAATTATAGTGAAGTAAATGTTCCAGATGTGAATGAAGAAAATACAAAAATAGAAGTATCAGAAACAGAATTGACTAGTAACAATATAACAGTAAATGTATCTTCAAAATTAGAAGACTATAATTTGTATTATTATATCGATACTATAAAAGAATTAGAAGATGAAGAGCAAAATGAGCAAGAAGATAATCAAGAAGTAGACCAAAAAGAAAATAAAATAAGTAAAGAAGATAATCAAGAAGTAGATAAAGAAAAAAACGAAATAAGTGAAGAAGATAAACAAAAAATAACTGACGAAAATTATGTTTTATATAAAGATAGTATAGAAATTGAAGCTAATTCAAAAATATATTTTAAATATGAATTAGATGGAAAATATAGTGAAAATCAATATACACTAGAAATAAATAATATTAATAAAGAAGAGGAAGCAAAAGAAGAGCCTGAAAATGAAAAAGCAACAGAAGAAGAACTAAAAAAAGAAAAGGTAACTTCAACAGATAGCTCAGCAAAATATTATGTAATAGTAAATTATAGTTCAAATGTTGTTACTGTATATGGAAAAGATGCAAATAACAACTATACTGTACCAGTAAAAGCAATGGTATGTTCTACTGGTGTAAGTACACCAAGAAGTGGAGTGTACAAGCTTACTACAACAAGATATAGATGGAGAGCTTTATTTGGAGGAGTTTATGGACAATATGCAGTAAAAATAGTTGGAAATATATTATTCCATTCTGTACCATACCTAAGTCCAGATAACAGTAAATTAGAATATTGGGAATATGATAAATTGGGAACAGCAGCATCAGCAGGATGTATAAGACTTAAAGTTATAGATGCAATGTGGATTTATAACAATTGTGGAAGCGGAACGCAAGTAGAATTTACTGCAAATTCTGCAAATCCATTAGGAAAGCCGTCAGCACAAAAGATATCTGGTTATCCAGACCTAAGAGGATTTGACCCAACTGACCCAGCTTCTAATAATCCATGGAAAAATGCAAATATACCAGCACCACAGCCAACAACAAATAATAGTAATAAACCTAATACAAATGTTCCAAGCAATAACACAAATACTAATGCAAATAACAATTTAAATGCTAACAATAATAATTCTAATACTAATGCAGTTAATAAGAATCCAGAAACAACTGACAAAAAAGAGAATAATACTAGTTCTAATAACACTAACAAAGTTAATAATACTAATACAAATACTAATAAAGGAAATACGAACGGTTCAAATAACAGTAACACTACAGTAAATGACAAAACAAATACTAATGTAGTGAATAAAAAAAGTGATAAAACTACAAGTGGAAACGAATAGTGAATAATTTGTAAATATGTAATAAAAAATATCTTATAGAATATGATTATAAGATATTTTTTATTACATATAATTATTGGGTTGTTATAATTTCTAAGCAATTACCATTGAATCGAAATTCTTAAGACTCTTTTTTATTCCAATTTTTGTGATTGACAAAGATTTAAAAATAATGTAATATTTAAATTGATTATGCCAATATAGCTCAGTTGGTAGAGCAACGGATTCGTAACCCGTAGGTCAGCAGTTCAATTCTGCTTATTGGCTCCATTAAGTAAAATCGTCGCACCAGACGAAAGTATTGAAAAATCAACTGTAAAGGTTGATTTTTTTGTCGCCTTTATCTTGAAAAAGGAAGGATGGTGTGGTATGATAAGTATTGTTAAGAAGAAAAACAAGATTAAAAGAGAATTGCTCTCTAAAATTGAATGGGCTTGCAGTTTGAATGCTATAAAACTTGAACACGAAATGATATTTGAAGGTTGTTTAAGAATTATAGAACATACAAACTTAGCGTATGTAGAACCACATAGAGTAATCATTAAAGATAAGTTATTTTTATTCTTTAATGAATGTGATTACTTTTATGTGGGAGATTTAAGGTATAAATACCCTTTATCTCAATTAAAAGACTACATAGAAAGGCTACTTTAATTTTAGAGTTTTTTTGTGCCTTTCCA
>CANPDB010000068.1 GCA_947572725.1 uncultured Clostridium sp.
TATTTCAAATCCATAAGCATAAAAGAAATCTTTATATGCAGTTTCGTAAGTTGATAAATTAGCATTTAAAAATCTTAATAATAATAGTCCAAATCTTTCTATATAAGGAAAATATAAACTACCTGGCTGTTTTAATCCCATGTCTGTGCTTTCCTCTTCTTTCCACCTTATATATCTTGTTCCTCCTCCTTTAGTACGACCATTTTTATGATTATCTTTTTCTTTATCATTAAAATCAAATGAGAAATCAGCTTTATAAAAATACATAGGTGTAGAATAATATTCTTTCTTTTCCTCTTTGTTAAACCAAATATAAAAATCATCAAAATGTTTTACTTCTGGTAAATCAATACTCATTTCAATACTTTCCTCCGTTTCTATAAAATTCTATTGAGTTTTATTAAAAAACAATTTTAACTTTTTTAATAATTGTTGTTGACATTCTAATTATATTATACTATAATTAATTTAATAATACAATACTTTTTGAGATAATTATTGTTTTAAGTTGTAGACTAAAAATTCACTACAACTAATTTTTAACGAAACGGAGGTGATTACAATAGATAAAATAACTGAAATAACAAGACTTTTCTATGATAAACATTTAAAACCAACAGATATAGCAAAGCAAATTGGTGTAGGTAAATCTTATGTAACAAAAATTATTCAAAAAGATGAGAGATATATTAAAGAAAAGGAATACCGAGCCACACAGAGCAAAGAAAGGCACAAAATTTGTAAAAGAAACTATATCAATAAAAAGCGACAAGCTGACAAACAAGAGTATCAAGCAATGATAATACAAATAAACAAAGATAACGAATATTTATCTACTAAAAAGAAACTATCTGATGAAGCATTTTCAAATTGGAACAGAGGAATGTTTGATTATGATAAGCATAGTAGTGATTTAATATTAAAAAATGGAATAAATGTAGGTTTTGATGTACCAAAAAGAGTAAGTAATATTGTAAGTCCAAGTTGTATAAGGGCAACAGTTTAATTGAATAAGCAAAGATTTTAGCACTTTATGAAAGGGCTATTTTTTTGACTTTAAAATGATAGTTTTATGAGTATCAGATAACTTATAGAACTTTTAATTTTTGAAAGGAGAAATCGAAAATGATTTTAAAAAGAAAATTCAAAAAGTATGTGCATTATTAGAACGAGTAACAGGAGGAATTGCCATGAACGGAAAAATAAGAAAGAAAAATGAAGTAACTATTGTAAATAAATTTAAAGAAAATGAGATAGTAGATATAAAAGAACTTTTAGAAAATGCTTTTAAAATATATTATAATATGCAAATGACTAAAAACAAAGTAAGCTAGGAGTTTTTAAAATAAAATAATTAGTAAGTAATTCGCCTATAATTAGGTGTTTTTTTATTGACTTTTTTAAGATAAAGCTATAAACTAACATTATAATTATAGTCGAAGCTTACTAATGGAAAGGAGGAAATTTTGTTAGTAAGCAATGAAACAAAATATAATTGTGCTTTATACTGTAGATTGTCAAAAGATGACGATTTACAAGGAGAAAGTAACAGTATAACAAATCAAAAAGAAATATTAACACAATATGCAAAAGAAAATAATCTAAATATTTATGATGTTTATATTGATGATGGGTATAGTGGTACAAATTTTGAAAGACCAGACTTTAAAAGAATGATACAAGATATTAAAGACAAAAAAGTAAATATGGTAATTGTAAAAGATTCTTCAAGATTAGGTAGAGATTATATTGGTTTTGGAGAATATGTTGAGAAAATATTTCCAGAAAATCAGGTGCGACTTGTATCAATATTAGACAATTATGATTCAGCAATAGATAATGGTGTTGCAGATACTTTACCATTTAGAGCAGTAATAAATGATCTATATGCAAAAGATATTTCTAAAAAAGTAAAGGCATCAAAACACAAAAATGCAGTTAATGGATTATTTAATGGAAATCGTACACCTTATGGCTATAAAAGGTCTGAAACTGATAGACACAAATTAGCCATTGATGAAGAATATGCAAAAAATGTAAGAAGAATATTTGATTTATATTTAGAAGGAACAGCATTAAGTCAAATTGCTTATACTTTTAATGATGAGCATATTCCAACTCCTTCGCAAATATCAGGTACAGGAAGAAATGTATGTGTAATATGGAAACCTAGTTCTATAAAGCATATTCTAAAAAATGAAGTATATATTGGAAACATGGTGCAAGAAAAGTGTAAAAGAATTAACTACAAATTAAAGAAACGCATTAAAAATGATAAAAGCGACTGGATACGAGTAGAAAATATCCACGAATCTATTATTGATAAAGAAAAGTTTTATGCAGTACAAGATATTCTAGCTAGTAAATCAGAAACTAGGGTAAAATCAAGAAATTTACTACTAAAAGGGCTAGTTATTTGTAGTGATTGTGGTAAGAAAATGGGAATTACTACACACAGTAGTGATACAGTTTATATGAGATGCCATACCTATGCAATACTTCCAAAACAAAGGCTTTGCACACCACATAATATAAACTATCAAAAATTAGAAAATGCAGTGATTAAAGAAATTCAAAATATATGTCAGCAATATTTAGATAAAAAGAAAATGAAACAAATAATAGATACAAAATATGAAGAACTAGAAAAATCACAGGAAATTAGCAAATTAAAAAATCAACTAACAAAAGCTATTGAAGTTTTGGACTTTCAAATTGAAAAACTATATGAAGATAAATTAAATGGACTTATCAATAATACTGATTTTTCAAGAATGTATGATAAGAAAGTAAAAGAACGAGAAGAAAATCAAAATAAGCTACAAGAACTAAATGAAATTAAATTTGAAAAACAGACTATAGATTATGAAAAAGTTATGAACGATTTTTTAGAAAAAGATAATATTACAGCATATATGTTAAATAGCTTAATTGAAAAGATTGAAGTTGATAACAATAAACAAGCAACCATCTATTATAAATTTAGTGATCTGAATAAATTATCAAAGGTGTCATAAAGAAATACCAAGAGCTTGGCGTTTTGACACCCTTTTTGCTGTTTAGGAGAATTTCTCCTAATACCTTTTTAGCCCGCTGGGAGAAGATTTTTTATACTAAAATATATAAAAAGAGAACTATGCTTTTTATTCATAATTTATAATTTTTATACTGATTTATTTATCAAAGCTTTTTCTTAGTATCTTAAATGTTGCTTGCATTAAATCATATAATGAATAAAAAGATAAGCATGCACTTACTGATATAATGAAATTAAAAACATATTCTTTTAAAGATATAATTTTTAGTATTCCCAAATCAATATTCAATACGTTTTTTACTAAAGGTATATCTATAAATTTTAAGAAATCAACCACAATTATTGTTATTGTTAAAAAGAATATTAACATCATGTCTTCTTCAAAACTAGTTAATAGTTTTTGTAATTTTTGCTTTGATTCATCACTTTGCATAGTTTCTTTTTTTAGAATTTCCGAAATAGGTGCATAAATAAAAGTATACGCAGTTATACTTAAACCTAATATTGTAAAAAGAAATGGTATTAATGCTTCTACATTTACAATAAATGCGTTTGCTGTGGAAGCTATAAGAAAACTTATAATTACAATTGCACTAATTATCATTATCTTTTTTTTCATCAGATTCCTCCTTAAATTTTTCTATGGTTTCTATCTTTTGCATTTCAAATTTGATTAAATTAATTTTATCATTTCCTAAATTATTTATTTCATCTTTAAAAAATCTCATACAAATTTTTTTACTCTTTTGTTTACTGCTAACTTTTCTTGTTTCGCCATTTTTGTCTTTATAACTTATATTCCATGTTCCTCCACCAGCACTTGTGTATTTTACAAATGATTCTATTCCATTTTTATTTGGTCTTAATTTTCATTCAGAATTGGAAAAATTTAGAGAAACATTACTAGCTCCAACATTATCTCTAGCATCATTTAAAAAATTAGTAGCATCATTACTTGCATCAAATAAATTTGGTACTGTTAAGCTAAAATTCAAATTCTTTACTTCATTATCATTCTCAAAAAAATTCCAGAATTCTTGTTCTTCTATAATTTGATTAATATCTATCGTTGCATCTATTGCTTTTAAATATTTATTCATTATATTTTGAATAACATCACCACATGTACTATAATTTTCAAAAATTGTACTCTTATATTCTATTAAAAATTTTTGTGTTTCTAATTCAATAAAAACATTTATAAAAGGATAATCTTTATCCTTAGTTCCAACTATTTTCTCTTCAGTCATTTCATATTTATCAGAGATTCTTTCCCTTGCTAATTGACAATGAACAATAGAATCATATTGATTGATAAAAATCAAATAATATCTTCTTGTTTGATATTCTGAATCCACTCTACCATTTTCTTTTAAATCTTCAAAAAAGTTTTTAAAAACTTGATTTTTATCTTTCGATTTATTTTCAAAACCAAGACTAAATAATGTGACTTGATCTGGAAAAATAATATTGCCCCTAAATCCATAAAATTCTATAGTTTCCTCCAATTTTATATCCCCCTATATATAAAGAAAAGTAGTATAATATTCTACTTTTCTTTAGTATTATTTCTAATTATTACATATTTTACCATATTTCGTATAAAATTTCTACAATTCGTGTATAAACATAAAAGTAATTATATTAAGCTTTTATACTATGTTTCTTCCCAAAAACTTATTTAACTTCCTAAACTATCTTTTATGGCATTAGCAACTACATTTGCTAATCTCACTGGAACTGCATTGCCTACCATTTTATATCCATCAGCTACATCTGTATAATAAAATTTAAAACTATCGGGGAATGTTTGAATTCTTGCACATTCTCTTACTGTTAGCCTTCTGTATAAATTCTCTTTTCCCTTTACAAACTCTCTTTTATTTTTTTCTACAAATGTCATTTTTGGTGCTTGTGGATGTATTGGTGCATGTCTACCACCAGCTTGTATAGTAAATGATGGCTCATTCCAACTTCTAACACGATTTCTTGACATATATATAGTAGAAAATCCACCTATCATATATTCATTATTAGGAAACTTACAATATACACCATTGGTTTTATTTTTTTCTAGTGCTGGTATAGCAGTATCTTGCAAATCTCCAATAGCATCTTTTAAGTTTATTTTTTTTCCTAATGGTTTTGGAAATTTAAAGTCAATATCTAAATCATCTCTAAAACCTATGTAAAATACCCTTTTTCTATCTTGTGGTACACCATAATCAGCAGCATTTACTAGATATAGATTAACATTATATCCTGTTTCTTTAAACATTTTTATAAAATTTTGAACTGCAGTTTTATGTTTTTCTGCTAACATTCCTGATACATTTTCTGCTACAAAGAATTTAGGTTTTTTATCATTTAGAATCTTAATAAATTCATAGAATAGTTTTCCTCTATCATCTTCTATACCCTTACATGCTCCTGCCTCACTCCAACTTTGACATGGAGGACCACCGAATGATACCATCGCATTCTGGTATTTCATTTAATGGTATTTTTCTTATATCTCTTTTATCTAAATAATTGCTATGATTCTTTTCATATGTCTCCCAAATTGATTTGTCAAATTCATTTGCCCATTCTATTTCAAAGCCTGCTTTTTCAAATCCTAAATCTAATCCCCCAGCCCCAGAAAAAAGACTAATAACTTTCATGTTTCCTCCTTATTTGCTATATGTTATTATATATGCTCCATTTAGTATTGCTGGATTATCTGGATTTTTAATTTTTATTTTTGCCATAATTAACTCACTATTATTTACAAAATCCTCAAATTCTTTTCTGTCTTCTTTACTAAAATCTGCATATTTTTCCTCATTTATAATTGCAAAAAAATTGAATTCCTTTTCTAAATTTTTTTCATATACATATTTAAAAACTGTCCATGGATTTTCTATTCCCCACATACCACGAACTCTTAAATATGTTATACCTAATGGGTCAACCTTATTAACTCTACCTAATTCTTTTGTTTCTGAAAATCCAACTCCAGGTATAGCCTCAACCCCATCTTTAATTTTTGTTTTTATCTTTGTATATGTTTCTTCACTAGCACAATAGTCCAATCCATATACAAAACTCAAATTCATTAATTTATTGTCATCTACTACACCAACTGCATATATTATATCCTTTTCATTCCATTCTTCGGCATCTCTACAATGATTACTTATCATTGTACTATCAGCAAACAATTTATGTTTTGGATATGAGGAATTTAATGCCAAAGATGAATTGCTATTTTCTATCTTTTTTACTTCAATAGCATCTCCATTTCTTAACATTGCATCTGGTGGATTAGAGTTATTTCCTAAATAACTAAATACTTCACTAATTTTTTCTAATCTTTTCTGTTCATCTGTAATAGCATAAGTGCCTGCAAAAATATCTTTAATATATTCTTCTA
>CANPDB010000069.1 GCA_947572725.1 uncultured Clostridium sp.
GTTTATGGAAATTATTCCCATATTTCTTTTTTTCATAGATTACTTTACACTATCTTTGTACTAATAGTATTAAAGCAATAAAATTGTGATTTGTCAATTAATTTGTGTTCAAGTTTCGGTATTTTTTGAAAAAATACCAAAGCTTAAATAAAATAAGTATTGAATATTTATGTAAATTATACTATAATAGCAAAGAAACAAGGCAAAAATCCAACTCAAGTTATTTGAGAAAAAATTAAGGAGGAATTACTATGGAACAAAGAAAATTGAAGTCATTTGATATGGCAAAATTGGCAAAACTAAGGGAATACGGTGGTCTCGAGGAGCGGCTGTATGAAGAGCTAGAGGTATTTATAAGCGGAGAAGAGTATCTTGGAGCTAATTGGGAGTTACTCAAAGATGAACCAGGAGAAGTATGGCGGCAAGATATAGGTACAATAACATATCATAGAGAAAAGCATATATTTTCATATCTGTATGTTAAATCTACTGGATTGGCAGTGGGGTTACACGGTCACGAGAATGTAGAACATCCTGATTGGGAAACGACAGAATATTATGTTTTTCCGGATGGTCGGATTGAAGAGTGCAGTGTAGGAGATGAGCATACGCTGGTAAACATATATGGTAGACCAATATATGTGTTATCAGTGAAAAAAGTAACATGGTAAGTGCATTAGCGACGGTTTTCTTGTGTGGGGAGAGGTCTACTTGACTCTTCCCACATTTCCATTTTATATAATAAGAAGTAAATAATAAAAAAATTCACAAAAAACATTTGACAAATATGTTCATTTAATAGATAATATAGATATCAAAAAAACAAAGGAAAAACTACGGAAAGTTACAAAGGAGGAAAACAAATAATGTATGTATTCAATAGAATTACAGTAAATCCACAATTACCAAAAAGGATTGAAAAATTATCAGAAATATCAAACAATTTATGGTGGTCTTGGAACTCAGAACTCCTAAGACTATTTCAAAAAATAGATAGAGATTTATGGGAGCAATCAAACAAGAACCCAGTCAAATTTTTAAAACATGTATCACAAGAAAGACTAGAAAAAGTAGCAAAAGACACTACATTTTTAAAAGAATACGACAAAATAGTAGAAAACTTTGAAAACTATATGAGCAGTAAAAATACATGGTTTTCCAACAAATATCCAGACAATAAAAAAGACTTAATTGCATATTTTTCAGCAGAATATGGACTAGACGAAACAATTCCAATATATTCTGGTGGACTCGGAATTTTATCAGGGGATCATCTAAAATCAGCAAGTGATTTAGGTATTCCTTTAGTTGCAGTTGGATTATTATATAAAAATGGATACTTTCATCAAAAAATCAATGGATATGGTGGACAAGAAACAGAATACCATAGTCTTGATTTATGTGATATGCCAATTAACCCAGTAAAAAATGAAAAAGGTGAAGATTTAATTATATATGTAAAATTCCCAAAAAGAAGATTATATCTTAAAGTATGGGAAATAAAAGTAGGTAGAGTAAAATTATATTTACTTGATTCAGACATAGAAAAAAACAATGAAGAAGATAGAGATGTAACTTTAAATTTATATGGTGGAGACCAAGAAATGAGAATACGCCAAGAAATAGTTTTAGGTCAAGCAGGAGTAAACCTATTAACAAAATACTTAAAATTAAATCCAACTGTATACCATATGAATGAAGGACATTCAGCATTTTTAACATTAGAAATCACAAAAGATATAATTAAAGAAAAAGAAGTATCATTTGAAGTTGCAAAAGATATTGCAAGTTCAAAAACAGTATTTACGACACATACACCAGTGCCAGCAGGAAATGATATATTCCCACTAGATTTAGTAGAAAGATACTTTAAAGACTTCTGGCCAAATTTAGGACTTTCAAGAGAAGAATTTTTAAAATTAGGAATGAAACCTTGTAACGAACTAGAAGCTGGATTTAATATGGGAATTTTAGCACTAAAAATTGCAGGAAAGAAAAACGGTGTTAGTAAACTACATGGTGCAGTTTCAAGAGAATTATTTGGAGAAGTATGGCCAAATATTGCAGCAAATGAATCACCAATTGGATATGTAACAAATGGTATACATACATGTTCATGGTTAGCACCAAAATTAAAAGAATTGTATAATAAATATTTAACTCCATATTGGCAAGACAATATATATAAAAATGACACATGGAAGAAAATAAGCAACATCCCAGATGAAGAATTATGGGAAGTACATAATGAAAGAAAAGCGAAATTATTAAAATTAGTAAAAGATAGCACAACAGAAAGATTAAGACGCTCAGGATATGGTTATGAAGAAATTAATAGCATAGTATCAAAACTAAATCCGAATGCACTAACAATAGGTTTTGCAAGAAGATTTGCAACATATAAAAGAGCAACACTAATTTTTAAAGACTTAGAAAGAATTACACAAATATTAAATAACGAAGAAAGACCAGTACAATTAATATTTGCAGGAAAGGCACATCCAGCAGATAAAGAAGGACAAGACTTAATTAAATACATACATGAAGTATCAATGATGCCACAATTCAAAGGAAAAATATTCTTACTAGAAAATTATAACATAGCAATGTCAAGATATTTAATAAGTGGTGTGGATGTATGGCTTAACAATCCAAGAAGACCAATGGAAGCATCAGGAACAAGTGGACAAAAAGCATCTGTAAATGGAGTTATCAACTTCAGTGTATTAGACGGATGGTGGGCTGAAGGATATACACAAGATAATGGATGGACAATTGGAACAAATGCAGAATACGATTCTTATGAAGCACAAGATTCAGCAGACAGTCAAAGTATGTATCGTACATTAGAAGATAAAATTATTCCAGCTTACTATGAAAAAGATAAAGATGGAATATCTAAAAAATGGTTAGAACTAATGAAAAACTCTATTATAACAACAGGAGGAAATTATAGTACTTCTAGAATGTTAGTAGATTATACAAACCAATTATATATTCCTTTATGCAATTTAACCAAAAAATATTATTCAAATGTTGACAATGTAGCAGAATACAATGATTGGAAAAAGAATCTATTTGTTAATTGGAAAGATATTAAAATTACACAAGTTGACAATATGGATAATATTACAATAGATGCTGGAAATAATATTGATGTAGCTTGTGAAATAGAATTACCTAATATTGATGTAGATAATGTTACAGTAGAAGTATATTATGGAAAAATTTTAGATAATGGAGTAGTAGAAGATGTTACAATTATTCCAATGGCACTAACGGATAGAGATGACGACAACAAAGATTATTATTATACAGCAAAGATTAAGTTAACAACAGGAGGAAATTATGGTTATACTTTTAGAGTTATGCCTAAACACGATATGTTGTTAGAACCATCTAATCTTGATTTAATTAAATGGATTACAAAATAAAGATTAAATTGTAGATGCATATTCAGTAAAAGAATAATTTTACTGAATATGTGTCTTTAATTTTAAAATACTAAGAGGTATAATTTATGAGCAAAAAAGGAAAAAATAAAAAGCAGAACATATATCAGGGCATAATTTCGATAGTAGTAATAATCTGTATCACAGCCTTTGGATATATAAAACAAAACACAGACAACACAAATAAAATAAATAAAAATAATATATCAAACTCAACTCAAGAAAATACAATAACATTTGATTTATCTACAATTCCAGAATACTCATCAAGTCCTTATGTAGAAATAAACAATAATATTCCATATTTTAAAGAAGAAGACTATACTACTAAGGCTTTCGAAAAATATAGTGAATGGGATAACTTAGGCAGAAGTGGTGTGGCATTTGCAAATATTTGCAAAGAAACAATGCCTAAAGAAGGAGAAGAACGTGGTGAAATAGGAAGTGTTAAAGACTTATCTGGATGGATACAAAAAAGATATGATAATTTAATTAAAGATAAATACTTATATAATCGCTGTCATTTAATTGGATGGCAACTTGCAGGCGAAAATGCAAATAAAAATAATTTAATTACAGGAACAAGATATTTAAATACAGAAGGAATGTTACCATTTGAAAACATTGTTGCACAATACTTAGAGAAAAATGAAAATAACCATGTTTTATACAGAGTAACACCTATTTTTAAAGAAAATAATCTTTTAGCAAGTGGAGTACAAATGGAAGCATGGTCTATTGAAGATAATGGACAAGGTGTTCATTTTAATGTTTATTGTTATAATGTGCAACCAGGAATATTTATTGATTATGCAACTGGAGAAAGTCATAAAGATTCTTAGTTACAATTCACAACTTATTTATATTTGCTAAAGAGTTATAATATATTATTTTTTATACATTCCCAACTGCTAACAGTTTGTAGATAAACTTCTGCGGTGCAGTTGCTCCTCGAATTTTATTTACAAACTATAACTTGTTGGTCCCCACATTCATTCCTAAAAAATAAGATATTATAACTCTTTAGCTAGTATACTATTTTAAATATAGCTGTTAATTGTAACGATTCTTAATATTTTTAGAGTAATTTCGAATAAAACTATTGTAAAAATATGTAAAATAATATATAATCACTTCTAGTTTAATTCTTACCACTAATAATCAATAGTGGATTTTCAATATAAATCAGAGGAGTGAAAAGCATATTGAATTTAGATTTAGTAAATAACTTATTTAACAATATAAAGGAGAATAAATTTGTGCAAAATTTCATGAAGGAACTATCAAATTATTTAGAAAATAATGTAACAAATAATCCTAAAATATTAGATGCTGATTGCAAATGGAACAACTTAACCTCAAATGACTTAACACTTTATAACCAAAAAATAATTACAAAATATAAAAATGAAATGCTAATACAAAGAAATAATATTTTACAAAATTATGCTGAAAATACAAAAGAAGATGGAGAAATGTACTATATATATAATACAAGCACAAATGAAAGAAATTCTTATAATTTATGTAGTTGTGAAGCAGAGAAAAACAATGAAATTATTACAAAGGAGATAAAAGAATTACCAGAAGGTGCTGAATTAGGAAATGTTTTAAGAAGGCAAGGAGAAGATTTTATATTAGACACAGAAGCAACCAATACTGTAGGAGAAGAAATAGATTCAATGATTCAAGAAAAAATAGAAGAACAAAATAAGTATTTAGATAGTAAAAGAATTGATGGACATGTTTATGAAGTAGGAGAAAAATATTCAGGAAGAATATGGCTATATGATTTAAATAATAATGTAAATGATGAAATAGAAGGAATTGAAGAAATAGAATTTCCAGAAAATTTGTATGAAAATGCTAGAGAAGGTGATAAGTTTATATACAAAAATGGAGAATATCAAAAATATACAATATAGTAGTAAATGGTAATAAATTATTCTAAATAGAACTAAGAAGCTTATATTATATATTTTTAAGTGAAATTGTGAGGATAATGTAAAAATATATAAATATAAACTTCTGCAAGTAAACAAATTAGATTTAGGCTAAACAGTAACTATAATTTATAATACAGCACCTAAGATTAAAATTCCTAGATTATCTCTATAAATTTCATCAAATTGAGAAATAGGAAGAGGATTCTCACCAATACCTGCCTCAATTGTGTATCCCGGACGATTATAAGTTTGAATCCACCAATCTTTATAACCTGCAAAACTAGAATTAAAGGGAACATCAGCTAGTAAATATCCACTTGAACTAGCAAAACGTTGACCAATAGCATAACCATTAGGTGGATTAATATTTTGAAAATTCCAATAAATTTCTTGACCTTGTGTATGATATGAAATAATTAATCTAAAATCGTGTGATAAAGTAAAATTATAAATTGCTAAAGATTCTGGTTCTGTTAAGGGTCCATATCCTACAAAGTCACGAGGTGCAGGACCGAGTAAATCCTTGTGAATATTTTATTTCTTTTGCTTGTTCCCATCCGAGCTGGAAATTGTAGGTTTAAATCTACACCTGTGAGGCTTACTAACTTCCATATATTAAAATTTAAATTTTAATATAAAAATATTTACAGTAATAAGATATTAAATTAAGACAAGTAAAGCTATTTCTGTATTAATAACAATTGTCGTTTATTCGAAAAATATAAAAATATTAGAAAAAGTGCTGACAAATTAAATTGAGCACGTTATACTACCAGTAAATTATAAATATGGAGGTAGTAAATATGT
>CANPDB010000070.1 GCA_947572725.1 uncultured Clostridium sp.
AAACTAGATATTTGTGTTTAATCCTAGTTACCCACTTAAAATAATGCAGAGCCAATTAAATTTTAAGTGATTGCCATAAATTACTTGCAAAATCTACAAAATAGGATATAATATAAAAGGTTTTTAATTTTAAATAGTATTTATAATAGAAATGTTAGTATATAAATATTTACTTGTATCTCGGTTGCCTTACATATATAAAGGAATTCTAATAAAATATAAGGAGCCGCTTTCACTTAGTCCTCACTGACGTTCGACGTGAACATCCATATTGTATATTAAAATTAAACATTTTAATATACAATAAATATACATTCCACAGAAAATTTCATAGAAATTTTCGCGGACGAACAACGGGCGTGCCATAAAAAGTAATCTAAAATGTCAAAATTCAAATTATGCCACTGTTGTTCTTATATTTTATAAGAATTCCTAAATATATTCCAGTTACATTCGATACTACATAAATATTTATATACTAACATTAATATATGAAACTATTAGCAGTAATTATTTAAGCGTAAAATTGTATTATAGAAAAGGAGAAGAAATTTGGAATTAGAATTAATAGAAAAAAGCATAGGGTATACATTTAAAAATAAAGAACTATTGAAAACAGCTTTAACACACACATCTTATGCATATGAAAATAAAAAAGAAAGTAATGAAAAACTAGAATTTTTAGGAGATAGTATATTAGAATTTATTTCAAGTAAATATTTGTATGGAAAATACACAAATTTAAGAGAAGGAGAGATGACCAAAGTTAGAGCAACGGTTGTATGTGAGGAGAGTTTATATAAAGTAGCAAAAATGCATAATTTTGGTGATTTCTTATATCTTGGAAAGTCAGAGCAAAAAACAGGAGGAAAGAATAGACCTGCCATTTTAGCAGATAGTGTGGAAGCCGTTATAGCTGCTATTTACTTAGATGGAGGTATAGAAGAAGCAGATAAATTTATTATAGAAAATTTAAAAAGTGAAATTGAAATAGCTACAAATCATGTTGGAGATAAAGACTATAAAACTGTTCTACAAGAAAAATTGCAAGAGCATGGAGATGTAAGAATAGAATATGAAACTATTGGAGAATCTGGGCCAGACCATAATAAGAAATTTAGAGCTCAAGTAAAATGTAACGGAAAAATACTAGCAACAGGCGAAGGGAAAAGTAAAAAAGATGCTCAAATGCATGCTGCAAAAAAAGCATTAGAAGATTTAAAGTAGTAAAAATATGAAATTAACCCTTTTATTAATGCTATAATAAGAAATAAGATGTAAAGAAAAGGTATTCTAAAATATAGAAATATTAGTTAATAAAGATAGAAAAGAAAGAAGGAAGAAAATGAAAAAACAATATATTATACCAATATTTGTACCACATTTAGGTTGTCCAAATGATTGTATATTTTGCAATCAAAAATCAATTAGTGGACAAAAAAGTCAAATGACAAAAGAAAAAGCAAAAGAAATTATTGAAGAGCATTTAAAAAGTATTGGAAATGAAGATGCTGAAATTGAAGTTGCATTTTTTGGAGGAAGCTTTACAGCAATAGAAAAAGAAAAGCAAGAAGAATTATTACAAGTTGCATATGAATATATTGAACAAGGAAAGGTAGAAAGTATCAGAATTTCAACAAGACCAGATTGTATTGATAAAGAAACATTAAAGAGATTAAAGAAATATAAAGTAAAGACAATAGAACTAGGGGTACAATCTGCAAATAATTATATCTTAGACAGAGCAAATAGAGGACATACTTTCAAAGATGTAAAAAAAGCTTCAAAGATGATTAGATGGAATGGATTTAAATTAGGACATCAAATGATGGTAGGTCTTCCAGATAGTACAAGGATTGACGAGATTAATACTGCAAAGGCTTTAATAAAATTAAAACCTAAAATGATGAGAATTTATCCAGTTTTAGTAGTAAAAAATACAAAATTAGAAAAAGAATTTAAAGAGGGAGTATATGAACCTTTACCATTAGTACAAGCAGTAGAAACTTGTAAAGAACTAGTATCTATGTTTTCAAGAAAAAATATAGATGTTATTAGAATAGGCTTACAAAGTACAGATGAAATCTCAGATCCTAATGGAAAAAATAGTGAAGTGGTAGCAGGACCATATCATCCAGCATTTAGACAATTAGTAGAAGCAGGATTATGGTATGATGCAATTGTAGCAAAAATTAAAAAATTAAATGTAAAAGTAAAAGAAGTAGAAGTTACCGTTAATCCAATAGATATAAACAATGTAATAGGTCATAAAAAAGAAAATGTACTAAAATTAAAAAGTGTTTATGATGTTGATTTAATATTAAAACAAGATGAAGCAGTAAAACAAGGAAAATCCAAATTAGAAATTATAAAAACATATGACGATTTTATAGAAGAAAACAAATATACTAAGGTATAAAAATGGAATTAATTACAAATACTTGTATTAAAGGTGATTTTATGCAAGTATTAAAAAGAAATAATATAAAAAAGATAATAAGAGATATTCTAGGAACAATATTAGGAGCATTTATTATGGCCTTTGGAATATCTCTATTTTTGTTACCAAATCAATTATCCTCAGGAGGAATATCAGGTATAGCCACAATTGTATATTATTTGTTCAATATCCCTATGGGAACTACGATACTAATTGTAAATACTCCACTTTTCCTATTTTCTATGTTTAAAATTGGTAAAAACTTTTTTATAAAATCATTAATAGGAACTGTCAGTTTATCATTATTTATAGATATATTAGACAAATTTGAGCCACTAACAAATGATAGATTTTTAGCATGTGTATATGGAGGAATCATAATAGGAATACGGAACAGCGATACTATTTAAAGTAACATCATCAACAGGAGGAAGTGACCTAATTAGTTACATTGCAAAAAAATATAGACCAAGTATGGAATTGGGAAATACTGTTATAATGATAGACACAGTTATAGTTATTTTAAATATGATATTTCTAAAAGAAATTGAAATAGGGCTATATTCAGCAATTGTAATTTATTTAATGGGAAAAGTAATAGACATACTATTTGAAGGAATATATTTTACAAAATTATTATTTATAATTTCCGAAAAAAGTGAAGAAATTTCAAAAGCAATAGAAGAAAAGGTCCAAAGAGGAGTAACAGGAATTTACGGAAAAGGAATGTTTAAAAATGAAGAAAAACTAATTCTAATGTGTGCTGCAACCAGAAGAGACATATCAAAAATAAAAGAAATATCAAAAGAAATAGATCCAAAAAGCTTCATAATCATAACAAACTCTAGAGAAGTAGTAGGACTCGGATTTAAAAATGAAACGTGAGACACTTGGGACAGTCTTAATTTGTCTCACTTTTTTGTTGGAATTTGTCGAAATCAGTAATAACCACATAAAAATATGTGGCTATTACTGATTTCAAAGGTGTGAGACAAATTAAGACTGTCCCAAGTGTCTCACATTTTTTATAAAAAATAGGAATAAATTTGAATTTTGTGAATATACATAGTTAAAAGGGGGAAGTTTGTTATGGAATATGCAAAAGATGAAGTTTTTATAGTTAAATATAATACGGATTTAAATAGATTACAAATGGAAGGTGAAAAGTGGACAAGCAGAGTGGTAAGGAAGATGTGTTATCATAAATTGTTTACTACTGTTGTTATTGCTTTATTTCTGTTTTCTTTTTTAAATATTATTTTAATTTATAGTTTTATGAAAATTTTGCAAAATATTTGAAATTCAAGAAAATATAGAGTATAATACGAGCTTTTATTACAACATTGGAGGTGGCAATATGAGTTCTAAGTATCCATTGTTACCTCCATATAAAATTATTTTCGAAAAGCATCTTAGAGCAGGCAGATATAGAATTAGATCAATTTTTAAAAAATTTATAATCGAAATCAAATCAAAAATTAATAAATGTAATTCATACTCATATCCTAATAATAAAATTTACAACTATCTATTAATATGATAAAATAATACAAAATTAAATTGTATATTATTAGAGGTGAAAAAGTATGAAATTTAAAGAAAAATTCAAGAATATTCCACAATTAATAAAGAAAATATTTGAAAAATTTCCACTAACTATTTTAGCAATAGTGTTATTTACTATGTTTTCAGCAATAGTTATGGACACTGAGTTTATAGAGCCAAATATATTTGAAAACATAATGTTTTTTACTATATATTTTGTATCAGGAAGTTTTTTAGCAGAGTCAATATTAAATAAAAACGACAAGAAAAAAATCGGAGCATATATAGTCTCTGCAATTATATCAATCGTTTTTGTCGTATTACAAAATATTAATTCTGAAGCAGAAAATATTGAATACATACTATCCAAAATATTAATTTGTTATATATCAACTTTATGGATTTTATCAGTATATTTTAATTTTAAAAAATCAGAAAAAGACTTCAAAGAATATATATTAAAAGTATTTATAAATATTGTCAAAACAAGCGTTATATATGGAGTACTATCAATTGGGACTGTAATGGTATCATCAATTTTTGTTTATCTAATATGGGAAGATTTAGGATATACCTTAGTAACTAGATTAGAGACAATTTTGCTAGGATTTTATTATATTCCAAAATTACTGTATTGTTTAGTTGATACAGATGGAGAAATACATACATTTTTTAAAGGTTTAATAAAATATGTTCTAACTAGTTTAGTAATAATTTCTTTTATTATTATATATATGTACATTATTAAAATATTAGTTTTAAGAGATATGCCAAGAAATCAGATATTTAGAATACTTTCAGCTTTATTTATAATAGGAATGCCAATTTGGACTATGATGCAACATTTTAAAGATGAAAGCATTTGGAGTAAAATAAGTGAAAAGTTGCCAATTGCATTTATTCCATTCATATTGTTACAAATTTATACAATAGGAATAAGAATTATAAACAATGGGTTTACGCCATTTAGATATGTATGTGTAGCTTTGATTTTATTTGAAATTGCATATGTAATAATTTATATTATAAAAAAGGAAAAGTTAGAATTATTATTACTAGTATTAAATGCAATAATTATAGTTTCTATAATTGTACCAGGTATTAATATGTTTAAAATTTCAAATATGAGTCAAGCACATAATTTGAAAATATTTAAAAATAAATCTGATTATACAGATGAAGAAAAAGAGAAAATTTATGGAGCGTATAAATATTTAAAATATTCCGAAGGTGGAGAAAAGTATATTGATAAAATATTACAAGATGAGGATGTTGAGAGGATTAAGACGTTTAGTAAATCAAAAGTAAATAATAAAATTTTAGATACACAATATATTCAAGCAAATTTAGATATAGAAAAAATTAATATAGAAGGATATTCAAAATTTTATCTTGTACATGCAAATAAAAGAAGTGTGGATATTAATATAAAAGAAGCATTTAAAAGTGTGAATTTAGAAACTGGAAATCTTGAATATAGCATAGAAGCTAATTTAACTAGCCAATTTGAAAAGTATGTAAATATTTATATTAGTACTGGAGTAAATGAAATGCAACAATATTTTAAAGAGAATAATGAGATTGAAATAGATAGTAATAAAAAGTTTATTATTAAATCTTTTTATTTGAGGTATAATGAAGATACTAAAATTATTGAAAATTACTCAATTAATGGATATGTGTTGGAAAAATAAGTTGAATATGATATAGCATAATTACAATATATAGAGGAGATTTTATTATGGCAATGTGGAATCCTTGGCGAGGATGTAAAAAATGTAGTGATGGCTGTTTACATTGCTACATTCATAAAGGTGATTCAAAAAGAAATGTAGAGACGGCTGAAATTATAAAAACAAAAGATTTTGAAAAGCCAATAGAAAAATTAAAAAATGGTAATTATAAAATGAAATCTGGAA
>CANPDB010000071.1 GCA_947572725.1 uncultured Clostridium sp.
GAGTTAAACCAATAGATAAAGACATCAAAAAAATTTTTTCATGTCTTTATCCTGGAATAAATCAAGAGAATATTTACAAAATAACATAATGCATATATAATGATATGGAAAATAGAAAAAAATTCTTTCAGCTTATTACGAAAAAAATGAAATTGTTGAAAGAATGTAAGAGCAGTTTTACAGAAGCATTTCCAGCAAGGTTTGACGTATTTTGTCGAACCTTGCTACATTTTTTATAAATAGGGGTTTTAATTTTAAAAATAATATGTTATAGTATATAAAAAGAAAGGGGTAGAAAAATGGAGAAAAAAGAAGAAACAAAAAAAGAAGTAGAAAACAAAGAAAAAACTAATAAAACATCAACTAAGAAAGAAGTAAAAGAGGTAAAGAAAACAGAAGAACCTAAGAAAGACACAAAAGAAGTTAAAAAAGCAGAAGAAACTAAAAAAACAACATCAGAAGTAAAAAATGTAGAAGAGCCTAAAAAAGAAATAAAAGAAGCAAAGAAAAAGGAAGTATCAGAAGTAAAAAAAGTAGAAACACCTAAAAAAGAATCAACAGTTAAAGTAGAAACTAAAAAAACAGCATCTAAAAAAGATAGTAACAAAAAAGCAAACAATAATAAGATAATACCAGCAATAGTAGCTATCATAGCTATAGTAGTGATTATTGGTGCAGGATATTTCTTAGCAGTAAATTCAATGAAGACTAGTGCATTGAAAGAAATAGAAACAGTATTTAATGCTATGAAATCAGGAGATAAAGATGCAATCAAACAATATTTAGATGGAGAAGATTCATCTGAAGAAGAAATTGCAGATGCAAGTAGCGAAGCAATGGCAAAAATAATGTTAAGCCAATTAAATTATGAAGTAATTTCAACAGATGTTAATTTAAAAGAATGTAATGTTAAATTAAAAGTAAGTAATAAGGACTTAAAAACAGTATTTTCAAACTATATGCAAAAAGCATTCACTATCGCATTTTCACAAGCATTTGGAAAAACAACAGAAGAAGATATGAATATGCAAATGGAAAAATACTTTGAAGAACAATACAATTCTGAAAGTATAGAAACAGTTTCAACTGAAATCACTATAAAGATGACAAAGAAAGATGGAAAATGGAATATGGATGCAAATGAAGATGAAATTACAAATGCCATATTACCAGGATATCAAGGAATCTTAGAAGTTATAAATGGTATGGGACAATAGTTAAATAAAAACTTATAAAAATAAATAACCAGGGTAAACTATAAATAAAAGGAGAACAATGTATGTTTGTAGAATTTATAAAATTTATAGTATATTCTGGTTTTATTGTGCTAATTTCAAAATACATATTAGTAACAACTTTAAGAAAATTGGCAGAAAGTTTAGACTTAAAACCAAAAACAATAGGAAATATCGCAGGATATGCAACTTCGATGCCAGAACTATTAACAATAGTAGCGTCAAGTTTTAATGGATTAATAGGAGCAAGTATTGTTAATGTATTAAGTTCTAATATAATAAATCTAATTCAATATTCATTATCTATTTTTCTAAATAAGAATCAAAAGGCATTTAAAAATAAAGCATTAAAAATTGATATTATATTAGTAATAATAACTATTATAATTCCTATTACATTGTTATATTTTAATATAGAAGTTAGTCTTGGAATTATTCCTACATTTATTATTTTTTATGCATTATTTAGATTTCTAAATCATAATGCACATCAATTATATTTAAAAAAGGAAGATGAGATTTTGGAACAACAAATAGAAAAAGAGGAAAAGTGGGAAAGAAATAATAAAAAGAAAACAATAAAATATGTATCTTATTTAGTATTAACAGGAATTTTACTTTTTGTTGTTGGAAATGCATTAGGTAATACATTAGAAAATCTGTGTAATCAGTTTAATATTTCTGAAACAGTTATTGGTGTGCTATTAGGATTTATTACAAGTATTCCAGAATTAATTACTTTTTTTGAGGCTCAAAAACATTATAAGAGAAAAAAGGTAGATGATATTTTAGGTGTGGTTGAGGCTACTAATAATTTGTTGACTTCTAATATAGCAAATCTTTTTGCAATACAGTCAGTAGGTATTATTATTTATACTTATTTTTCATGGTAGTAGCTATGTTATTATTAGTTAACTGCATTATTTGTTTTCTCGCTAAAAAAATATATTAATAGGTTAACCAGCAATATAATGCGTTACAATTCACGGCTTATTTATATTCACTAAAGAGTTATAATATATTATTTTTTATCCATTCCCAACTGCTAACAGTTTGTAGATAAACTTCTGCGGTGCAGTTGCTCCTCGAATTTTATTAACAAACTGTAACTTGTTGGTCCCCACATTCATTTCTAAAAAATAATATATTATAACTCTTTTATTCTACTATTTTAAATATAGCTGCTAATTGTAGCCATAATGCTGCATAAAATAGCAAATTGTACAAAAATGCTTGACAAAGCATAAAAAAGTATGCTAAAATAATATCTGTTACAAGAAGAAGTCAAAACTTCTCACCTTATCTAAGTAAAGAAAAAGGTTAGAAATTCAATAATTTTAGCATTTTGCTATTTTTATATTGACAATTGGCTTGTAACAAAAGTCAATTTTTTTATTTTATTGGAGGTGTTTTAGATAAAACAAGAATTACCAACAAATAGGCAGATAAGAGCAAAAGAAGTTCAATTAATAGGAGAAAATGGAGAAAAAGCAGGAGTTATTTCTTTTGAAGATGCATTAGCACAAGCAGAAGAAAAGAATTTAGACTTAGTATTAGTTTCTCCAAATGCAAAACCACCAGTTTGTAAAATAATGAACTATGGTAAATACAAATTTGAACAAGCTAAAAAAGAGAAAGAAGCCAAGAAAAAACAAAAAGTATTAGAAGTAAAAGAAATAAGAGTTACTCCTAATATAGAAGAACATGACTTTAGTTTCAAAGCTAAAAATGCAAGAAAATTTTTAGAAGATGGAAACAAAGTAAAAATAACTGTAAGATTTAGGGGAAGAGAAGTTAACAATTCAAAAGCAGGAGAAGCAGTTTTAGAAAAATTCATAGAAGCTTTAGAAGAAGTATCTGTTGTAGAAAAGAAACCTAAATTAGAAGGTAGAAATATGTTTACAATTTTAGCAAAGAAAAATGCTTAAATTTACTATAAAAGAAACGAAAGGAGCGATGGCATATGCCAAAATTAAAAACAAATAGAGCTGCTAATAAAAGATATGGTCTAACAGCAACAGGAAAAGTAAAAAGAACAAAATCAAATAGAAGACACTTATTAGCAAACAAAACAAAGAGACAAAAGAAATCAGGAAAGATTCAAAATGGATACGCAGATGACAGCTGCAAGAAAACAATCAAGAAATTATTACCATATGGTGGATAAAAGAAAAAAGGAAGGTGAATATAAATGGCAAGAGTTAAAACAGCAAGAACAACAAGAGCAAGACATAAAAAAATATTAAAACAAGCTAAAGGATATTTTGGTGCAAAACACTATAGATATAGAAATGCAAATCAAGCAGTTATGAAATCTTTATCATATGCATATGTAGGAAGAAAAGATAAAAAGAGTAATTTCAGAAAATTATGGATAGCAAGAATCAATGCAGCAGCAAGAATGAACGGTACTACATACAGCAAAATGATTGCAGGATTAAAAAAAGCTAATGTTACAATCAATAGAAAAATGTTAGCAGAAATAGCTGTATCAGATCCAAAAGCTTTTACAGAAATAGTTGAAATAGCAAAAAAAGCATAAATGATATGCTTTTTTTTATTTTTTCATTTTTGGTTTTGAAATAAGTGAAGCTAAATATCCGGAAGAAAACAGCAGCAGCGATACCACCTGCAGAAGCTTTAACACCACCAGTGAAAGCACCGACAAAACCACTTTGTTGTACACCTTCAATAGCACCTTTAGCCAAATTATATCCAAATCCAGTAAGAGGAACAGTAGCACCTGCACCTGCAAAATCCACTAAATATTGATAAATTCCTAATCCTCCAAGAACACAACCAACAGTAACAAAAGTTACTAATATTCTTGCAGGAGTAAGCTTTGTTTTATCAATTAAGATTTGACCAATAATACAAATTAAGCCACCAGTTACAAAACATTTTAATAACATTATCCAATCAAAAACATTACTCCAATTAATGTCCATACAAAAATTCATCCCTTTCTTATTTTGACTAAACATATACATAGTTGAAAAAGAAACTTTAAATTTCTTTCAAATTATTTATTTTTAAATCTCGATACTAATTGCATGAGCAATTCCAGGTATAGATTCGCCTTGTTGAGAACTAGTAGAATTCATCAAAGCACCTGTTGCAATTAATAAAACTTTTTTTAACTTTCTTTCTTTCAATTGTTTAAAGAAATATCCAGAAAATACTGTACCACAACAAGCACATCCACTTCCACCAGAATGAGTATCTTGAGCATTTTTATCAAAAATAAGAACACCACAATCATTATAGTTTGACTTAATGTTATATCCTTGAGTTTTTGCAATATCAATAGCTATATCTTTACCAATATGACCTAAATCTCCACTTATAATAGCATCATAATAACTTGGATTTCTGCCAGTATCTAAAAAATGTGTAACTAAAGTATCAGCAAACGCTGGCGCCATTGCTGCACCCATGTTATTAGCATCTTTAATACCCATATCTACAATTTTTCCAGGTGTAATATGAGTTATATAAGGTCCTTGTCCATCTTTAGATAAAATTGCAGCACCTGAACCAGTAACAGTCCATTGACTTGTAGGTGGTCTTTGATTTCCTAACTCTAAAGGAAATCTAAATTGTTTTTCAGCACTACAAAAATGACTAGAAGTAGCACATAGAACATTATTAGCAAAGCTTTCAACAGCAATTGCACCTAAAGACATAGACTCTACAAAAGTAGAACAAGCACCAAAAACTCCAAAAAATGGAATACTTAATTCTCTTAAACCAAAACTAGAAGAGATACATTGGTTTAACAAATCACCTGCAAACATACAATCTATATCATTAGCAGAAACACCAGATTTTGTAATAACGGTATTAACAGTTTCCTTAATAATTTTACTCTCAGCCTTTTCCCAAGTTTTTTCACCCCAAAACTCATCATCTAAAGTTTGATCAAAATATTTTGCAAGAGGTCCGTTCAGATTCTTTAGGACCAACTATACTTGCACACTCAGTAATAGTAGGGGGATTATCAAATTTTATAGTTTGTTTACCTAGTTTTTCCAAAAAATCAACTCCTTTGAAATGTGACAAGAGGGTCGTCCCTTTTTGTCACAAAATATTATTATGAAAAATTCAAATTATACTAAAGTAATATTTTGAGTGTTAAATATTAAATAAATAATTCCCACAAGAATAGAAGCAGAAATACCAAAAACAAGAACTGGTCCTGCAACTGTAAACATTTTACCTCCAACACCCATAACATATCCTTCAGATTTATACTCCATAGCAGGTGAAACAATAGAATTTGCAAAACCTGTAATTGGAATTAAAGAACCTGCTCCAGCAAATTTTCCAATTCTATTAAATAAATTTAATCCAGTTAAAAATGCAGCAATACCAATTAATAAAATAGAAACAATTGTGCCAGAAGTTTGTGTATCAAAACCACGTTCTTTACATATATTAAGTATAATCTGACCTATGGAACAAATAAGTCCACCAACCCAAAATGCGTTAAAGCAATTCTTTAAAATAGGAGAGTTGGGAGATTTTTTATCCACATAATCTTGATAAGTTTGTTTTGTTTCTAAAGGGTCCATAATTTTACCTCCACGTATAATAAATTTAATCAAAATTAATAAACAAATTTTAATTTTGACT
>CANPDB010000072.1 GCA_947572725.1 uncultured Clostridium sp.
GAGTTAAACCAATAGATAAAGACATCAAAAAAATTTTTTCATGTCTTTATCCTGGTTCTATAAATAACATTTTTTCCTATTATAATATAACTATAGTTCATATAATATAGGAGGTACTTATGGAAAATCTACGAATTATAAGAGAAAAAAGAAATATAAATCAATTAAAAATAGCTGTAGATTTAGGGATTAGTCAAGAATCAATTTCTAAATATGAAACAGGAAAAGCAATGCCATCTAAAGATATTTTAATTAAACTGGCTGACTATCTCAATTGTAGCATTGATTATTTACTTGGAAGAACTGACAATCCCAATTTAAACAAACAAAAGATTTCAAAAGAAGATACAAAAATAGAAAACCTAATTTTTAGATATAAAAAGTTATCTGATACAAATAAAAACAAACTAGATGGTTGCTTGTTAGCTTTAGAACAAGAAAGCAATGATGCAGAAAAGTAGGGAGTTATCCTCTACTTTTTTATTATTATGAACTTATACAAATATTATAATTTCCGTTCATTTCTAAAATAACTTCTGTGTCTATTTCAATATCAATTATATCATCTACATTGATTTCAATTTCTTCATTTACTGCTAATTCTGAATTACTAATCAATATCACTTTTTGTGTTACCATACATTGTGCATGATATATTTGTAATGATAATCTAAAACTACCTTCTGTTCTAACTGATAAATCCTTATTAGTATAACTTTCTAATTTTTCCCTTAATTCCTTTATATCTTTCACTTTTATTTCCTCCTCGTATAATTTCAAATATATCCCCAGTAGTAACAAAATTCGCTATTATTATAATTTTATCATGCTAACAATCAATTTTAATTAAAAAATTACCGTTCAAAATATAAGATTATACAATCATTTTGGATTTCAACATTATTAATCCAATAAGAATCAATCTTTAATTCAGTTTCTTCGCCATTTGATAAAATCAATGTTGTTTTGCTGATATAAAATTGTAAATTTGATATTATGAAAGTCATTTCGATAGAACCTTGAAAACATAATGTAATTGTATTATTAAAAAATTTATTTTGTAATAAGTTTCTTATTTCTGCCATATCTGTATTTTTCATTAAAATTCGCCTCCCATACTTTAATATTTATATATTTTCGTTCCTAACCTCACGAGCGATGTCAATTTTACAATAAACTTGTTATAAAATCAAGTCATCATTAAAAAATTTTAAAGAAAGTATGAAGAAATTATGAAAAATAGTACAAAATTTAATGGAAAATTAAATGTATTAGGAAATAGAATCAAATATTATAGAGAGAAAAACAACTTAACCTTAGTTCAACTATCTGATAAACTTCAATTACTTGGAATTGATATTCCTAAAAATAGTCTACAAAGATTAGAAAAAGGTATGAGAAGTATAAAAGATTTTGAACTAGCTGGATTCTCAAAAGTTTTAAATGTATCAATTGATGAAATGTTAAAAGATTTTATAAAAGGGCTAGAATAAAGGATTATAGTAATTTTTTGCATAAAAGCCTAATTATGCTCCTATACCTTATATGTTCTTTTTTTAGCATTGAAACTTTAACTAGGAGGGGGATATTAACAAAAAGACTAACTATTAAAAAAGTTAGTCCTTTCTTTTTCGATTCTATGATTTTTTATTCATATTAAAATCTGTTGGTAAATATTGATAAACTGTATTATTTAGTGTTAAATAAAAATGTTTCTCTTGTTCTGATAATTGTTCAAATTCTTGTTTTGACATTATATTGCAATGAACATTTCTTATCTCTTGCCATTCATGATTATTTAATATTTGTTCGATTTTTTCTTTTTGCCCTTGCAATCTTAATTTGTTCAATTTTATATCTTTTAAACCTTTAACCCCTTTTAGGTCTTTATGAGCAGAATTTTTCTTTAATAATCTATCAATTCTTCTTACTTCCTTTGTTTGTACAGACATTTTTTTTACATCTTTGATAAATTTGTCGTAATTGTCATATACTAGCTCAAAAACATTAAATGGTTCTTTCTTTTTGCCTTCTTGACAAAAGATTATATTTTTTGATATATAGCTTAAAATATATTTTCTACTATTGTATATTTCTTTTATTTGTTCTTGTGTATATGACTTGGACTGTACAAAATCGTAATTATATTCTATATATACACTCATATTATCAAAATTGAAATCTAGTAATTCTTTGTCATTATTATTTCTTTTTGATAAAATATGTAAATTTCTCAATCTATTATCACAATGATTATTATTCAAGTGGTCTATTACATATCCTGTATCTTTAGTTTGTACATAATCTTTTCCAAAACATTTTTCAATTATTAGCTGGTGCAACCTTGTATCTTTACCATTAATTCTAGCTATTGGATACCCTTTGCTATCAATAATCCAAGCATAGGAATTAAATAGTTTTTTGATATTGTCGTTATTATCAAGCAAAATAATATCATTTCCATTTGTCGGTATCTCAATTGTCGTTGTATCATTAGCTTTAATATTTACTTTGTCTAATACATATAACAATTTTCTATTGTCTTTCATCTTGTCATCTCCTATTTTTATTATTTATTTTTCGCCAGTTTTCTACATAATCTTTATCATATAAGATTTTCTTATTGCTTTTTAGTCCAAAAATTCCGTTCAACTCTTTGTTTGACATACAAAATCCTATATCACTATTATTACAAATCATTTTGATACTTCTTCCATACTCAAACTCAACAACTGCTTGCTTACTATCCTTAAATTTTACTTTTGGATATATTGTTTCATAATGTTTATAAACAGTAATATCTATCTTTACATTTGCAATAATTTCTTGTTTAAAAGTAAAATGCTTTTGTTCTAACATTTTTAATGCAACATCTTCTATTTGTTTATATAGAGCTATAGTAAATTTTGATTCTTGAATATCATTGAAAAAAACAGTATTAGCAAATTCTAATCCAAAAACTCTTTGTAAAAAAATTTTACTAAATGACCTCGAACTGAAACCATTTTCATACATAATCTTTGCCCTTTGTTCTGCAATTTCTAATGTTTTTTTCGTATATGGAAATATATAATACATATTTTGTTCTTGAACTGCTGAAATAGGAATTCTTAATTTTTTAGCTAAGGCTACTTTTCCTTGAAGGTTATGTTGTCCTAACAATCCATTCTTTTTATTTAATTCAAATGGATTTACTTTTCCTATCAATCCTAATGATACAAATAAATTAATATTTCTGTTCCAAGTTGATGCAGTTCCTCCAAATTTTTTCACTAATTCATGTAAAGTTAGTGTGAAATAGGGATATTTATTTTCATGTTTTAAAGTTTTAGTATGAATTGCTCTATTATCTGCTAATTTTAGAAATCCTTTTAATTTTGGAAATGACTGCCATCTTATTACTTTGTTCAAATATGGATACTTCTTTATATTCTTTTCAAACTTTCTAATCATTTTCATTCTATTTTCATGTTCTTTTGTCATTTTATTTTATCCTTTTCTTTAATTTAAGGTTACTCTCCGAGGGTTGCGTGGAAATAATAACACCTAGTATTTTATTATACTATATTTTTTTACTAATTAAAAGAGAAATCTTTTATATACATAATCTAACACAAAATTATATTTTATCAATAGAAAATCAAAAATCGAAAACCTTAATTTTAATAGGGTTTGAATGATGTGCAACAAAAGTTAGGACAAAAATCGAAAAAAAAAGAATAATATATATAGGTAGAAAAATATAAAGTAAATTTTATTTGCAATAAAAAATCTTCTATGTTAAAATTTAAAAGATTAATTTACTTTATATTTTCCCAATTTATTTTAGAAAGGGGTCATACAATATGGCAAATAAAAAAGGGAAAAATAAAGGTTATACATACAGGTATAACGAAAGTGGTACTGTTACTTGTAGAAAGTGGGTGCTAATGCCTGATAATACTAAAAAGCAACTACCTGCTACTGGTAAAACAGAAACAGATGCTAGAAATAAACTAGAAAAAAAATATGCTGAAATTTGTAGACAAGGAAAAGAAATCAAATCCAAAAGTTATACGGTAAAAAGTTGGTGTACACATTGGCTTTTTGATTTAATGCCACACTTAAAAGGTGGAACTTTTGATGGTTATTATTCTGCTTTTAAGAATCACATATATCCAGAAATCGGAAAAGTTAAAATAAAAGATTTAAACTTATCCAAAGTTCAAAAGGTAGTTACTACTGTAAGTAATAAAACTGTAATATCAAAAGGAAAAGTAGAAAAAATAAAAGGTAAAACAGTAAAAGAAATCATTGCACCTTTTTTACAAGCACTTGATTTTGCTATGGAAGATAACTTAATGCCTTACATTAATTTTAAGAAATTAAATCGACCAAAAGTAAAAAAAGGAAGTAGAGAAATTCGCAACGAAAATGAACAACAAATAGTTACAGACTATTTTGCAAATAGGATTCCAGACAAGCCTTTTAATCTTTTCTATGCACCAATCATGGTAATGGATGCACGAGGATTACGACCAGAAGAATGTGCTGGCTTACAATGGCAAGATATTGATTATGAAAATGATACATTTTGGGCTGGTCGACATACAGTTGTAAAAAATGGCATTTATAACGAAAATCACGAAAAAATAGGTGAACATTTAGTAGTAGAAGATTCCACAAAATCAGATGCAGGAGAAAGAGAATTACCATTGGGAATATACCTTTCAAATTTATTTAAGGCTAAATACAAAGAATATATTAATAAAGGTATTATACCAAAACCAACTGACTTTATTTTTATTAATAAAGTAGGCAATCTATATTACGAACAATCATTACGAAAAATGTATCAATCATTGGCTAAAAAATTAGGAATTTCTGAAATTGGTTGTTATTCTTTAAGACATGAATTTGCTACATATCTTGCACAAATTGAAAAGTGCGACCAAGAAACCTTTAAGCAACTTATGGGTTGGGAAGAAATTGTAGATACTTATATTCATACAGATAATAAGAAAAAACAAAAAGCTATATCAGGAATTGACAATCAATTTATCAATGAACATGAACAACCAAAAGAAGATATAATTTGTATATCTAAAAAAATAGAAATACCCCAAAAGCAAGAAATGGAAATCAATAGAAAAAGCAATATAATTCAATTTCCTACTTTTAAAGTGGTAAATCAATAAAAAAAGCAATTAACTAAATCACTAGATAATTACTCATTTAAGGTTTTTTTTAGAAATTTTTAAGGTTTTTGGAATTTGCAAGCTCTGAAAACCTTGCTATTTCTAATAAAATCATGGTGGGCAGGGAAGGATTCGAACCTTCGTACTCAAATGAGAACAGATTTCTTACTACTATAGTTTTCACTACCACTATTTCTAATGTTTGTAGTCTGGACTTTCTCTTTATCTTTTTTGTTAAAAGATACCAGGTATAAAGTCTCTACACTCGAAAATTTCTTTTCTAGCTCGGGATTGTCATCAGCATTACCTGTTAAGAGTTCCCCGAATTAGCCTGGTGTTCATCATACAATCACTTGTATGAGCTGCAAATTTAGGTTTTGATTTAACCAAAGACCACAGTCTGCCGCCTTTAGCCACTCGGCCACCTACCCAAATATTAAAATAAAAATGGTGCTCCCTCAAGGATTCGAACCTTGGACCCACCGGTTATGAGCCGGTTGCTCTGACCAACTGAGCTAAGGGAGCATACTCCACATGTGTTAAATACACAATGCTTAATACTTGTATTTAACACATGTTAAAGTATAAACTATTTTAAAATAATTGTCAATAGTTTTTATACATTTTTTTATTAAGTATGATTAATTTATGATAATGTCTTAAGTAATAACTTTAGAAAATGTCCCAACTT
>CANPDB010000073.1 GCA_947572725.1 uncultured Clostridium sp.
TGAAATCAAGTTATATCAAGTATTATAGAGAGTTCGACAAAAACTCGTCTTGGTGCCTTCACCTGGAATCGAACCAGGGACACAAGGATTTTCAGTCCTTTGCTCTACCGACTGAGCTATAAAGGCATATATAATAAAAAAGCACCAAGTGCAAATTTATTTATATAAAAATGGCGACCCGGAACGGGCTCGAACCGTCGACCTCTAGCGTGACAGGCTAGCGTTCTAACCAACTGAACTACCGGGCCATTAAAGAATGGTGGTCGCTACAGGGCTCGAACCTGTGACCCCCTGCTTGTAAGGCAGATGCTCTCCCAGCTGAGCTAAGCGACCGTTATTGTCTTTCGACGAAATTTATTATACTAATTTTTTTACTAGTTGTCAATACATTTTTTGAAATTTCTTTAATTTTTTGTAGTTATCAGGAAGTTAATATATACTTATTCGTATAAGGTAGCTAAAGAGTTATAATTAATCATTTATATATCTAATAAATTCATATCTTGTAATTCCTTTAGGCCAGTCTTTTATTTCTGCTATAAGCTTAAAACCTTGTTTTTCATAAAAACCTTTAGCTTGAAAATCTAAAGTATAAAGATGCATTCCAATTAAACTTTCATCTTTACAATATTGCACTGCTTTACTTATTAAGCGTGAGCCCACTCTATTATTTCTCAAATTTTGATTTACAAATAAAACATCTATATCCAACCATTCCATTTTTTTGCGTGCTATAATTCCACCAATAATTTCGTTATCTGATAATGCATAAAATCCAAAAGGGTCATTATACCCCTTTTCTCTATATATCTTAAAAATAGGTATTTCGGGATGATTATCATTATTAAATTTCGTTATTCCTTTTTGTATAAATTCTTGATACTCCTTATTATCGCTCATTATTATATTTAGTTCTGCATTTTCCTCATTATTCATTATTTTTTACCTCCAAATATTTTAACTTTAATTTTTACATTAACTTTTATAATAAATATCATTCTATTTTAAATTGACTTGCTAATTTATCAATTGTAATACCGCCTTGATTTTTCCAATCAATATCAATAGAATTAAACCTTCCATCTTGAAACTTGTTAAGAATTTCTAAATCTTCATTTTCTATTCTAAAATCTAACGCTTCTAAATTACTATCTATATTCTTTATTGTATTAGTTTTTATTATTGTATTTATCCCTTTTTCTCTTATAATCCAATTAAGTAATACCTGGTTTTGTGTTTTGTTATATATACTTGCTTCTTACTTATAATTCTTTATCAAATCAACCTTTCCATTTTTCAAATAAATAATTTTATCCGAATTCTCAATAGTTGACTTTCTATGAGCAATAATAATAACCGTACTTTCCTTTGTAATCCTATTAATCAAATTCTGTATTCTATCCTCTGTTTTCAAATCAATATTTGAAGTAGGCTCATCAAAAATATATATATTTGACTTATGCAAAATAGCCCTTAAAAACGCAACCATTTGTAACTGACCATATGATAGTTGTGTTCTTTCAATTTTAGCATATAATCCATCTTTAAACTTATTTAATACTGATTCAAATCCAATTTCTTTTGCCACTTTTTCTATTTGTTCATCTGTAATTGTTGCGTCTCCCAATATAATGTTATTTTTCAAAGTATCATCTAATATGTATGGTGTTTGAGAAATATATGATATATTATTTCTAATATCTTTAATTCTTAATTTTGAAGTATCCTTCCCACCAATTAATATTTTTCCTTCTGTTATTGGGTATAATCTCATTAACACATTTGCTAATGTTGTTTTTCCTACTCCTGTTCTCCCTGCTATTGTAACTTTACTTCCTTCTTTAATATGAAAAGAAATATCTTTTAGTACTTTATTTTGTCCATATTGCATACTGACATTTACAAATTCGATATCTCCTTTTAGATTTTCTACTTTTTCGCCTTTTTCAATATCCTCATAACTATGTTCTTTTAATAAATTATTAATCTTTTTTAATGATAAATATGATGTTTGTATATCTTCTAACTGCAAAATAATTTCGTTTAATGGTCCTCTACATTCTTTTATATAATTGATAATTAGGTAAATGCTTCCTAAGGAAATTCCTATATTAATATTTAAGGCATTATATAATATAGCATAAATTATTACTGCTTGAATTGTAACAGCTAGCGGATAAATACATCCTTCTAAAAAAACATATTTTTTTCTATATTGTAATTCTTCATCTAATGTGTTCTGACAGATTTTTGTATTCTTTTTTTGCAGTCCAAACAGATATGTTAATTTGTTTTTATTGTATAGCTCTGAATATTGAGTATTTTCGCGGTCTCTTACATTTAATAGTCCTTTACTTATTTTTGCAACTTTATTTGTGAATATATATGAACTGCTTGCAATTATTATAATTCCTACTGTTCCTATAATTGCTAATCTTACATCAGCTATAAACATAAAAGTTACCATTATTAAAATATATACTAAGTTATTTAATACTATTTGTAAAATCCCTAAAAATAATGACGAAACATTGTCAACATCTGCTGTTAACCTTGTATAAATTTCTGATGAATTATATTTTTCATATGTTAACATGTCCCATTTTAACACTTTGCAAAATAATTTTTCTCTTAGTTCTTTTAAGATTTTTGCCATTGCCCTGTTTACAACACTATTTCTTACAGTTTTTGATAAGATGTAAAATATATGTATTGCAATATAAGTTATTACTAGTTTTGCTAATATGTTTTGTATATTATTATCTTCTAAATTAATATCTAAAATTCTTTTCATAACAAATGGATGCACAGAATTTAATATATTACATAATACTAAAAGAAATGCTACTATTACTATTATTTTAGAATTTTTCTTTAGAATCTCTTTCATACATTTCTTCCTTTCTTTCTAGCCATTCAAGTTCTTGGTAAAATTGATTTGTTTTTAGTAGTTCTTCATGTGTTCCGCATGCTTGTATTTCTCCATTTACTAATATGTAGATTTTGTCTAATTCTTTTACATTTGAAATTTTATTTGATATTACTATCATTGTGTTTTTTCCAGTTTCTTGTTTTAAAATGTTCATTATCTTTTTTTCTGTGTTACTATCTAATGCAGAAAATGTATCGTCAAATATATTAACATCTCTTATATAAGATAAATTTCTAGCAATTGAAATTCTTTGTTTCTGACCTCCTGATAGTTTAACTCCTTTTTCTCCTACATATGTATTTTCTTTTTCATTTAAATTTTGTATATCTTCTAGTAATTGTGCTTTTTCTAATATTGTAGTAAGTTTATCTTTATCTAAGTTTTCTGTAATATCAATATTAGATTTTATTGTATTATCTAACATTATATTTTTTTGAATCGCATAATTAAAATTTTGATAAATTGCATCTCTTTTATATTCGTTAATGTCCTCTTCGTTTATATATACATTTCCATCTGGTATTTCGTAAAAACCTGCTATAATGTTCATTAGAGTTGTCTTTCCGCTTCCTACTTGACCAACAATTCCTATTTTGTCACCCTTTTTTATTGTCATACTAATATTACTTAGTGCTGGCTTTTCATCTAAATTGTACCAGTAAGATAAATTTTTAATTTCAATTTTATTTATTTCTTTTAAATCTTTTCCATCTTTTTTATACTCATCTAAATTTAAAAAATAATTATATCTGTTAAGCGACTGTTTTAAATATGGCATTCTTTCTAAAAACTTTTCTACTGCTGATATGAAATCTGATAATCCATATCCAATATACCCAATAAATGCTACTAATTCACCTACTGTTAATAAACCTTTTTGTATGTATAAAGTTCCCATTGAAAATCCTACAATGTAGCAAAATCCATATAATATATTTATTACATCACTAATTCTATTTTTTACTACACCTATTTTATAGTCTGCTTTATACATTTCTTGATTTATCTCTTTAAATTCTTGTATTTGATCTTGCTGTCTATTATAAGATTTTATTAGAAAAAATCCATCTGTGTTTTTCTCTATATTTTTTGATAATTCAACATATACTTTTCTTGATTCTTCTATCTTTTCTCTTAATTTTTTATAATAATAACACATTACAAAAACTGCTATTGGAAATGCTGGAATTAACCATATTGCTAAACTTTTGTTAAACTGATTCCAAATTAAAACAATTGCCATCATTGGTGTTGCTGTCATTTTTACAAGGAAAAACCATGAATTTCCTAATATTCTACGAATTACTAAAAGTTCTTTTGATAAATATGCTAAAAATGCACCTTTGTTCTCTTTTTCAAAGTATTCTGGTTTTACTTTTTGTAAATGTTCTACTACTTTTTTCCTTAAATATATATCTGACTTTCTTGAAAGTGCAAAATATAATGTTCTGTATAGTGTTCTTGGTATAAATACAATAGCAGAATAAAATATTAATAAATATGCTTCTCTAAAAATCATATCTTTATTAATAT
Source organism: uncultured Clostridium sp. (assembly GCA_947572725.1). Lineage (GTDB taxonomy): Bacteria > Bacillota > Clostridia > TANB77 > CAG-508 > CAG-269. The sequence continues at coordinate 4,466 of CANPDB010000073.1, forward strand.
CTGCTCCGTGTAACATATCTAGTATTTTTCCTATTGACTCTGGTATTTTGAATGTTAAGTATATAACAATTATATGAAATATAATTGCTATTAAGTGGTATGGTAATAGTCTTTTTAGTTCATCTACTATAATTTTGTTATATTGTTTCATTTGTAACTCCTATATATTTCTTTGTTACAGTTCAGTATAATTATTTTAAATAATTATGCTGAACTATAACTATTTTTATTGCATATTAGTTTTCTTTTTTTCACTAATTTTTGTCAATAAATTTTAAAATATCCTCATATATTTTTTCATTTTCAATTTCGTTTAATAATTCATGTCTTTTTGCTTCATATAATTTTGATTCTATATTCTTATATCCAATTTCTGTTAAAAACTTTATCAAACCATTAAATTTCTCTTCACTTTGTATAACAGGGTCATCTTTACCTGCTATTACTAAAATATCTAAATCCCTATTTTCTAATTTCCAATTTTGTTTATTAAATGCTTGTTTCATCATTTTAAATAAATTAATAAAACCATTTGTTGTAAATATATATCCGCATAATTCATCTTTATTGTATTTTTCTACTGTTTCTACATTAGAACAAATCCATTCGTTTTCTATTTTGTTTCCTTTATTGTAATTTCCAAATGTTAATTTATTTAAGAATTTATTACTTGTGTTATCTTTTTTAAATATCTTTGAAATTTTTGCTATTAATATTCCTAAATCTGCTAATTTATTTTCAGTTGGTGGCCCACATAGTATAATTTTCTTTATTGCTAAATCATATTTTTTCAAATAATTTCTTGCTACTAATGTTCCCATACTATGGCTAAATAATATAACTTCTAACCCTTTGTATTTGTTTTTTATAAATTCTGTTACTTGATACAAATCATCTACTATATAATTGATATCCTCACTATAAAAATATCCTAAATCTTGTTTTTGTTTTACACTTGCTCCATGTCCTCTATGGTCGTGAATAACACATATATATCCATTTTTTGCTAAGTAATTCATAAAATCATAGTATCTTTCTTTGTGTTCTGCCATTCCATGCGATATTTGAATAATTCCTTTTGCTTCTTGTTTTGGCTCTACAATTGCAATTTCTAGTTCTATTTTGTCACTTTTTGATACTATTTTTTGTATTTCCATATCTTTTTTCTCCTTAAATTTTTATACAATCTGTTAACTTAAATGAAAATTGAAACCTCAAATTCTTAGTGATATAATATTTTTGAACGAAAACAAAATATCTCCCAGAAAGGATGAGGTTTCATGAAAAATATTATATCAAATAATTCTAAAAATGTTAAGTGTCCAATTTGTCATGTATGAGTTTTTTTCGCTGGGGAATTCCCTAGATTTCAATATTTTTAAGCTCTA
>CANPDB010000074.1 GCA_947572725.1 uncultured Clostridium sp.
TTAATTCCTATTGTTCTATTTCTCATAATTTTTCACTTCCTTTTTCATAAATTTTAGTTCTCTTTTTTTAAAATCTTTCTTAAAATTTTTCAATTTCTTCTTTAATTTTTGATTTCACTTTTTACTTTTCTAGTAGGGGTTATAGGGGATAAAATCCCCTTTCAGCGTAAGCTGTCGGTTTTGTGGCAATACAAAACCTATGCTCGCTACACTTATAGACATTAAATTTGGCAATACATTTGTCTGTTTGCTCCTACTAGTAATTTCTTATACATATATTAGTTCATTTAATATAATTTCTTCCGCTGTATTTTTAAAATTATTCATCATACTCACCCAATAAAGTTGGTCTGTATTTTTCATTTCTTCTGTTAAATTATTTTGCTGTTTTAGTTGTTCGATTATAATGTCAATTCTCTTTTCTGCTGTTTCTTGAATCTCCTTTAAATGTTTATTCAAAGTTCCTTTTGTAAACATTATTGTATATTCTGCTTTTCTATTTTCTTTTAAAAATTTTAGCCTCATCTTTCCATATTTATTTAATATAATTTCTTCTTTTTCTAATACCAAGTTAGGCATATAATAATCTCCAACTTTTGTATATTCAATTCCATATTTATTATCAATATTGTTTCCTTTTAATTTTTTATTTTCCATTTTCAATTCCTCCATTTATTAAAATTTTTTAGCTAACTTTTTCTCGCTCTTTTATTCTTATTGCACCTACAATTCTATTTTGCTTTTGCTGTGGAAACTTTTTATCTTCTGAAACTAATTCAACTAATTTAAAAAGTTTTTCTCCATTGCGATTTGTTTCATCAATTGTAAAATATTTTTTCTGATAACCTTTCTTTGGTTCATCTAATCTTGCTACCTCATAATAAGATACTTCATAGTAATCGTTTAGTCTTTCTATATATTCTCTTAAGTCTTTTTTATCCATTAAGATTGTAGATGGAACTGTTACTTCTTCTTTTCCTTTAGTACAAGGTATCGCAACATCGAACATCCCACAATTCATAAGTTTAGAAATTTGCTCTATATAACTACTTCTAAATTTTATATTGATTAGGTTATAATAGCCTTTCTTATCTTTTTCAATTACAATATTCTCTACAAATTTAGAAATAAATTCTTGCTTTTCTTCTTTTGTTTTACTTTTCCATTCTGCCATAAGCATATCTTGAAACTTATTAGAACGAATTAGTTTTTCTTTTTCTACATCTCTATCTGCCATTATAGATTGTGGACTAAATGATTGTTTATTTATATCAATAGCTTGTATTCTTTTTTCTTCTAGCATATTTAACTTTTCTTCAATTATCCTATAATCTTCAGAAAAGTCTTCTACTTCTACAATTCCTTTTAGATATGCTTCCTTAATTCTGTTCTTTTGATTTTGCAGACTAGCTATTTCTTTATCTAGTTTTGCTGTATTTCGTTCTTTTTTATCTGCTAAAACAGGAAAGAAATATTTTTTAACTGTCATATCGTATTCAATTAAGTTCATTATTAAAAACATAACTGAATCTTCGACCAAATCCTCTCTTAAATAGATTTTACAATCTGAACAATGATAGTACATATACTTTTTCTTTTGCCCACCAGAGCCTTTACATTGCATTATTTTTTCGCATTTTGGACATAATAGCTTTTGCATAAATATATAAACTCTATCTCTACAAAATGCCCTTTGATTTTTCTCTTTTTGTGCTTGTACATCTTCATACATTGCTCTTGATATAATAGGCTCTACAACATTCATATAAACAACAGTTTCTTTTTCTTGCTTATTTTTATATTGTTCAAAATCTCCCACATAAATTTTATTATTGATTATTTTGGCTACTGTTGCATCTTTCCACTGCTTATTCGTTAATGTTGGTATTTTTTCTGCGTTTAAGATATTAGCTATTGTTTGATAACTTTTGCCTTGTAAATACATATTAAATATTCTTGTAACTAAATCTCTTGTAGTTTCATCTATTACCATTTTCTTATTTTCTCTTTTGTAACCTAATGGGCAAGTTCCGAGGTACATGTCCAGATTTTATTGCTCCTGTCATACCAAATTTTGTTCTTTCTGATACTATCTCAATTTCTAATTGTGAAAGAACTGTTAACATTCTTACAAAAAATCTTCCATTTGCACTGCTCGTATTGACATCATCTACATCTTCTTATGACAAAAATAAGAATATATTTATATTTAGTACAGTTTCTCCTATAATTTAAAATTTATATTTTATAAGTAAATTACTTATTCATCACAATAAATTGCCTTAAATTTGATTGTGATGGCTAATTGAATAATATTATAACTTGCTACTTGTAGTTGAAATCTACAAGTAGTTTTTTGTTGTAAAAAGAGAAATGCAATAGCCTCTATAAAAGCTATTAGGTGTGATGAGCCGATGCTATAAAGTTTATCCGTATTCGTACTAACGGTCTATTGGTACAAAGTGCGTGAGTGAGATTTTACAACGATAGACTCACAATAAAAAAAGAGTTTGGGAGGCAAAACTTGAAATGGATTTGTAATTGTAAAAAGTTTGGGCAAGTATGAACAAAGATTGAAGGTATTGCAAAATAATCTTCTATTATTTTGCATACTTAGGCTGTAACGACTAAAGTTTAACAGCCTAAGCAATCAGCAATTACAGTAGCTATTTGCTACTTACTAGACTACCTATGAAACGAAGCGACTGATCGACGGTTTCTAAAATATAGGTGTAATAATTCTTTATTCAACATAAGGGATTATTACACCTAATTCTACTTCGCTCTTTCACTCTGGTTTCTACTATGGGTGGCTTTAATTTTAACTAAATTGCAGAATGCAAATTTAGTTAAAACCTAAAAAATGCAAATGCATTTTTTAGGCAAACGGGTGTAGGGTGTCCCTACCACACGAAGACTTTTTTGCAGTAGGCAAAAAAAGTCTTGTAGTGTGTTACAACACAATTTTAGATATAGCAAAATTAAGAAAATTTAGTCGTGTATATTAGCACGAGCAAGGAGGAAAAAAATGAGTTATGCAATAATAAGAAATACAAAGTACAAAAGAGAAAATTTAAAAGGAATTTTTAGACATAATGAGAGAAGAAATCAAAATTATTCTAATAAAAATATTGATAAAGAAAAATCATATTTGAATTATGCCTTAAAATCTCCAAAATATAGTTATGAAAAGGAATTTGACAGAATAAGAAAAGAATATAATTTAAAAGGTCAAATTAAAACTGTAAGTAATATTGCTTGTGAATATATAATAACATCTGACAAGCAATTTTTTGAAGAAATAGGTCAAGAAGAAACAAAAAGATATTTTGAAACAGCATATCAATTTGTAACTGAATATAAAGATTTAGGCGAACAATATATTTTATCTGCACAAGTGCATAATGATGAGGAAACTCCACATTTGCACTTAATTTTTTTGCCAGTTGTTCACAAAAAAGATAAAAACGGCAATGATATTGATAAATTAGCTTGTAGCGAGTTTTGGAAAGAAAAAGATAGTTACAGAAGATTACAAAATGCTTTTTATGGTTATATGGTATCGCATAATTTCAAACTAGAAAGAGGTTTGCCAAAAGAAGAAACTAACAGACAACATTTAGATTTAAAGGAATTTAAACAAATAACTAATTTTGAAAATACAAAGGAAACACTAAAAAATATTAAATTAGAACTTCCAGAAGTACCAGATATAAAAGACTTTAAAAGGTTATCTTTCAATAGAGATGAGAAGATTTTAGAAGAAATTATAAAGCCAAAAGATGAAGTTATTGAGAAATTATATCAAGCTAATGTTACTTTACAAGAAAAATTATCAAGACAAGCTAATATTATTGATGAGGCTGAAAAGTACCAAAAAGAAAGAAATTCTATACTTGCTGATAATAGAGAACTTCATAATCAAGTAAACAATATTAAAGCAGAATATAAGGAAAAAGAATTTGATATTGAATGGAAATATAAAAGTAAAATTAGGTCTTTAGAAAAAGAAAATAGTCATTTACACAAGATAATAGATAAATTTTATGAAACTGTTGATAAATTTATAATTTGGATTTGCCATAAATTTGGAATTGGCGAATCTAAAGAATTAGTTAGAAAATTTGAAAAAGAAACTCATACTTTTATTGATCCAAAAAAACAATTGAAACGTGAAGAATTGGAAAATGACTATGAACTAAGTAAATAAGTCAAAGACTGAGCTTAAAGTAATGTACTCTAGGCTCAGTCTTTATCATTTTATAACTATTTATATTCTATTATCCTTTTATTCTAAATAACCTTTTTATAAGTCTTATAATCCAATTTTCTTTTTTTACTTCAACAAGAGCAACTTCATTAACCTGTGAATAATCAATAATATTCTTTTTTCTATTCTTGAATAAGTCATCTGGATTATACTTATTAGTACATGGTTCTTCTTGTAATTTTTTATCATAGTCTTTATACTTTTTAAATAAATAATATATTTTTTTTGATATTTCATAGTTTTCATTTGAAACATTATGTTCTTTTTCAGTAATCATATATACTTCTCCTACTTTTCAATTTCATTATCATCTAGCTTTATTGAATATTCTAATTGGCTTATATATTCATCTACATCTATACCCATTCTTAGATTGGTAACATTTGTCCTACTTATTCCATTACCTATATCTTCAAGAGTTACAGAATCCCTTACATTTTCCTTTTCTTGTGTTAATAACTTAGTTATTATTTGTATATTGTGCTGTCTCAATTTTTCATCTTTCATTTTTTCTAATGAAGAACTAATTTGATTTAACATATCTTGTAATCTTTCACTTGAGAAATATTTTTCTGTTAAATAACTATGCCCTCTAGTACCTGTTCTATTATTTTCAAAATTTGTTATTATGCTAGATAATAATGAAGTATCATGTGTCTGTAAATATTCCTGAAAACATTGTTCAATTTTTTCACTTTCAGCTTTAGCACATCTTTCTCTATTTATTTTTACTATAGGTACTCCAAAATTTTTAGCTGCCTTCAACGATTCTTGCCATTTTCTTTTCTCATCATTTAAAATTGATTTTACTTCTGGATTTTCCATATCTATATTATCTAAATCATCAAATTCTTCAAAGAATACTATAAAATCAGGATTTTTTTTATAAAACTTTCCATTTCCTAAATCTCTTCGTTCATATACTAATTCATTATATTGCCCTCTTGTAGAATTTATAAATTCCTCTGGATTTGATAAAGTTGAAACTAGTTGTGGAGCCATAACATGATATTGATTATCAGAAGCCATATCTTTATTAGATCCGCCATAAAACATTTCTTCTTCAAAATTAGAAAATCCTAAACAAATATTGCTAATTTTAGCTGTAGTTAAATTATTATTTGCAATTAGAGAACAACTACTTGTATGTGCCATTATTTTTTTACTATTCCAATATGTTGAATAATTTTCTTTATCGGAAAAATTATCTTGATATGCACCTACAGCTGTCATACATATTTTAAAGTTAGTTCCAGCATCATATATTAAAATTCCATCATCCTCACCTAATCTATTAAATTGTTCAATAGGAGTAAATGCTCTGTTAAATTCTTTTGCAAATAATTCTTTCAATTCTCCATTAAATACTGCTGTTCGTAGATAATCTATTTTTATATAATTCTCTTTTGTATATTCATCATATATGGCTATTAACTTATCTGGATTATCTTCACTATTAAT
>CANPDB010000075.1 GCA_947572725.1 uncultured Clostridium sp.
CAAATGGAACTAATTACATAAGAGAAGCTATTTTTGAATGCTACTACTACCCTGACTTACAGAAAAAATTGAAAGATATTTTTACTATAATTGGACAAAGACATAACAAGCCTAATTCGGCAATACGATCAAGTTTTAGAACTGCATTAGAACGATTAAATATGTATAGAGATACTATCAACTGCCCTATTATGCAATATTTTGATATTGAAGAAAATATAACCCCAAAAGATTTTTTAGAAATTGCAGTAATGTATTTACATCTACAAAAAGGAAAGAAGAAATAAGTTTTACAAAAACCTATTCCTTCTTTTTTAGTTTATGCGTTTTCTTTTAATTCTTTATACCCTTGCATTATATTGTCTATTTCCATATTGTTTATTGGCTCTGATACAAATGTATTCAAATTTCTTCCCATTAGATTATATGCTGTTTTCATATATTCATCACTAACATTATCACTTGTAATTATATTGAATATTGGCACATTATCTTTTAAACTTTCTTTTGATTTTCTCATTATTTCCATACTGTCCATATTGTCTAAATTCATTTTTGCAAAAACAACTTCTGGCTTTGATTCTATAATTTTGTTATATGTTTCTTTTCCATCTGCTGTTGTACCTACTAATTCAACATAGTCTAAACCTTTTATTTTATTTGCTATCTTATTTCTTATTTCTTCGTTATTATGGGCAATTAGAATTTTTATTTTTTTCATTCTATTCTCCTCTAATTCATACATAAATTCTACTGGATTTTGATATAGTGCATTTCCCTTTTTCACATCTACACCATGTTCTGTTTTTATTATATCTCCATTTGCTATTAGCAAAGTATATTTATCTTCCATGTCTTTTTCTTGTCTAAAGTCTGTTTCTCCTATATTTCCAAAATGTCTAAATACATTTTTAGTTTGTTCAAATTCTGCATCTGTTATTGCAAATTCGTCTTTATTTCTCTCTGCTGTTTCTCGAAGTGGCATAAATTTAAAGAATTTCCATTTGCTAATATTATAATTGTTTAAGAACTCTCCTAGCTGCTCCATTTCATTTATATTTTTCTTGCTGACTACTGTATTGATATTGACTTTTAAACTTTTTCCCTTAACATAGTCTAATATAGTTTTAACCTCTTCAAAATGATTTCTGCCTCTTCCCAACTCTTCATTGGTATCATCATTTATTGTATCTAGTGATAATGTCAAAGAATCTAAATAGCCTAAAATCTCTCTCATATTTTCATTTTGTGCTAATACCATTCCGTTTGTTATTAGCTTGTTTTTTATACCATTTTCTTGTGATATTTTCAATAGTTCTTTTAAATTTGGATATAGTAGTGCTTCTCCCCCTGTCCATGTTATATTATTTACTCCATCTTTAATTAAATTATTCAATATCTTTTTATTTTCTTCATAAGTAAGATCGTTAATACCCAAAAATCTGTGGCAATATTTACAATTTTGATTACACTTTGTTGTAATATTCCAACAAACTCTCTTTTTTTGCATTTTTTACATCTCTCTTTCTTTGAAATTGATACACAATTATTATATATTGTAAGAATTTTCCTGTCTATTCTCAAATATTTAATCAGTATTAAATAATTTTTAACATAAAAAAAGAATACCCTTTGTTTTAAGGATATTCTGCCTATTTTCTTATATTCATTTATTACTTATTCTTTAAGTATTTATTTATAAATTTCTTATCTACTTGTGTTAGCATATCTTTCATATACACTAAATTTATACTTAACTCTGGCAATTCTATTGGTAATTCCACTTCATATAAATCGCCATTTTCTAATTGTTTTTTTACAGCTTCTTTCATTACATAAGCTATTCCTAATCCATTCATTACTGCTTCTACTCTTATTTCTGTTGTATCACATTTCATATTAGGTTTTATTTTTACTTTGTGTTCTTTTAGAATCTTGAATAGATTTTTAGTAGAAATTGTATTGTCAAAATTTAATATATATCGTAAATCTTCTAATTCTTTTACATTTTCAATTTTCAATGGCTCTTTTGCAACAAATATATTGTTTACTTTTTTTAATTCTTCAATTACAAACTCATCTGCTTCTGTTGGTATAACATCTGTTATTACAAAACCAAGTTTGTGATTTTTTAACATCTCAAACATTTCACTTGGATTTGCACCACAAGTTAGCCCTACATTTAAGTTTGGAAAGTCATTTTTAGCTTTTTTAATATATTCCATTAAGTAATAATTTGTTAAGTGTGATTGACACCCTATATTTATTGTTCCATTAGCCAAATCATTTTTTTCTTTTATTACTTTTTCTGCAAAATCAAATGAAGAAATACTTTTATTTACAATTTCATATAGTCGCTGTCCCTCTTCTGTTAGCCTTACTCCCTTTTTTTCTCTATAAAATAATTTAACATCTAATTGGTTTTCTAAATTACTTATCTGTGTACTAATATTAGCTGGAGTCTGATCTAATTTATTGCCTGCATCTGCATAACTTTTAGAACTTGCAACTACACAAAATATCTTATACAAATTATAATTTACATTAGACATAGTAGCACCTCTCAATCGCTATTATTATATCATATTATGTAAATAAAGTAAAGAGTTTTGCCTTATTTCTAGGCAAAACTCCATGTATTACTTGTTATTTTGTTTTGAATATAATAAATCTGCTTTTCTAATATCAAACTTTGTTCCAATTTTTAGGTTAAGTGTTTTTACAAATTCTATTAGCTGCTCTATATTTTGTTCTGCGTTTTCTATTTTCTTTGCTTCTAGCTCTATAAATATTCCTAAATCTTTTATTTCTTGAATATATGCTATAAACTCATCATTTTCGTACATATAGTTTTTATCAATCATATTTAAAAATCGTGTATAACCTAATATATTCAAATGTTTCTCTGCATCTTCTATGCTCATAACTTTTAATACAGACTTTTCTGTACTTATCTCAAATCCATTGCTATTATGATTTCTTCTTTTACAAACTATCTTTTTGTCATCTTCATTAACATATCTAATAATTAGTGTGTCTGTAATTCTTCCATTTTTAGGTGCAAATTCATTAGTCTTATCATTTTTCATATATATATCATTTAATGTAAATTCTTCTATGTATTTGAATCCTTTTTCTTCTAAAACTTTAACAATAGTTGATATTTCTTCAAAGACTTCACAAGTTACTTCTACATCTTTTATAAACTTTGTTTCTTTTTTATCACTATCATATATTCCTACTTTTTCTTCTAATAGTTTAAAATTACAACTTATATCCACAAAAAATTTCTTTTTATCTACTGTTACCATTTTATATAATTTTTTTGCCACATTTCTTATTTTTTCTGTATTTTGTTGTATAAAATTGTTTTGTGCCATTAACAAGTTTTTATATTTAATATCTTTAATTATATTAAAATCTATTGGTGTTAGTACATCTCCTACAACTGGGATCATATTATTGAATCTAATAATTCCATAATCTTGTCCTATTTTTATGTATGTTGGATTATCACTATACTTTTTGTGTGTACTTTTAGGCGAGAATAAAGGTGCAAAATATTTGATATTATCTATCTCAATAATAACACCTATATATGGTCTCTTTTGATTTTTATTGTATGGAACTTTATCATCAAATTGATATAAATAATCAATATATTTATCATCTATGTTATAAAATTTTAATCTATCCATATTCTCTCCTTTAACAAAAATTGTGGGATGCTTATATAAAAACACCCCACATAGTTTTTATCGCTTACTTAGGGCTAAGCTACTCCCATTTTTTATCTTCACTTAGGGCTTGAATACTCCCATTTTTTATTGTCAACTTTTGGCTTGACTACTCCAATTTGAAAATATTTGCATATTTTCTTTGTTAGTATATTCATTATACACTATTTTTATGCTATTGTCAAACACAAAAATTACAAATTTTCTACATTTTTTATAAAAACAAGTCTGTTTCTAACTCTTTATCTGTCTATATCATCCATAGAACTACTTTTATCAATTTGATGTAATTGTTCTAATTGTTTTTCTGTAATATTTATTACTTTACCACAACAAGGTTTAAAATCTTTATTTCCATAAACGAGCCAAATAATATTTTCTCTTTTTAGATCTTCCTTTGGCATAGTTCCAGGACAAGGATAACCATCAGTAAAAACAATTTTGTTTATTTCTCTTTTTTTAGTAAATGATCTAACTGCTAAATCCCAATCTTCTGTCCATGCTGAATGTCCTCTAGCTCCTCTAGGTATAGTAAAATTATCTATGTCTTTTACATTTTTTATATCTACAAGTCCCCAAAATTGCTCATTAAAGCATCCTACTCTTAGTTTTGATTGTTCTAATAATGGTTTTAGTTGCCTTAGAAATGATTTTACTAATTCTAAATCTACTGAGCCAGAAACATCAATCATAACTTCTGTTTCAGCTTCATCTTCTATATCATTTTCTTCTAATCTATATGCATAATTATTTTCTGCAATAGAACGCCTTTGACTCCAAATTGTTTCTGTTTTTTCTACTTCTCTTCGTAATAAAAGTTTCCAATCAATTTCTTCTTTACTTTTTCCTATATCCCCTAATTCTATTGTTCCTTTATCGGTACTTCGTATATCTTTTTCAGTCTTTTCGCGTCTAGATTTGAATTTTTCTCGTTTTTCTTTTCTATTATCTTCAAATTCTCCTTTTTCATCAAAATCTATATCTGTATGTTCTTCTCCAGTTTGCTCTTGTTCTTGTCCCTGTTCTTGTTTTTGCGAATTTTCATCTTGCCTTTGTCCTTTCTTTTGAGAATTTTGCTGCTCTTTAAATGCTTCTTCCCATAAACTATGGTCATCTCCTTGACTTTTCCTCTCATCTGGATTTTGATTTTCTGTTTGATCCGAATTTTCATTATTTTGTTCTTGTCCTTGTTCTTGATTTTGCCTATTTTCTTGTTTATTATCTTGTCCATTGCTTCCGTCCACTTCCTTGCTGATTATCTTGCTCCTGTTCCTGTCCATTTCCTTGTTCTTGGTCTTGGTTTTGATTTTGATTATTCTTTTGCTCTTGTTCTTTCTTTTCTTTTTCTTGCAATAATTTTTGATAAAATTCTTCTGCTGAATAATCTAGTGCTTCTGGCATATTTACATATCCTTCTTTAATTGTAAATCCATCTCTTTCTAAATTTGCATTTATAATAGCATCAGTCGCTATATTCCAAAGTTCTGGATCTCTTTTTACTCCACTTTTATCCTTTAATCTATACATGTGCATAAATTTTATATGCATTATTTCATGTGCTATTGTAAATAATCTATCATTTTCACTTAAGTCTGCAAAATAGTTAGGATCAACATATATATTTTTTCCATCAGTTGCTGCTGTATGATATTTTAAGTTATCTTTAAATTCAATATTAGCTACTGCTATTTCACTACCAAATCTAGGATATTTTGCTAGCATTTTTCTTTTTGCATCATAAATTAAATCTGTATTAGCACTCATTTACATGTTTCTCCTCTCTTAAAATTAACTGCCATAATTTTTATGGCTAATTATTCTCT
>CANPDB010000076.1 GCA_947572725.1 uncultured Clostridium sp.
ATAAATGTATAACAGCACAGCCATTATTAGAGAAAATAGACATTGAAAAATATCTTGATAATATTGAATTAGTAGTTGTTGGTGGAGAATCAGATATAAATGCTAGACCACTTAATTACGAATGGGTATTAGATATTAGGGAGCAATGTATAAGAAAAAATGTAGAGTTTGAATTTAGACAATGTGGTACTTACACAATAAAGGATGGAAAACAATATAAAATTCAAACAAAAGATTTGTGTAAGCAAGCAAAATTAGCAAATATTGATTATAAAAAGCAATTATTAAAATAGAAAAATATAATACTTTTAGGAAGGTATTAAGAAATTAATATCTTCTTTTTTAAAATATGACAAACAAATGTCATATTTATATGATATAATATTCACAGGAGGAAAATATGCAAGTAAATAATAGATTATTTGAAATAGTATATATACTAATGCAAAAGAGAAAAACTACAGCTAGAGAATTAGCTGATAGGTTTGAGGTATCTACAAGAACAATATATAGAGATATAGAAACATTAAGTACAGCAAACATACCAATTTATGCAAGTAAAGGAAAAGATGGAGGAATAGGACTTTTAGATGAATATGTACTAAACAAAACTATTCTTTCCGAAGAAGAACAAAATCAAATTTTGTTTGCCTTGCAAGGAATGAAAAAAGTAAAAGGACAAAATGAAAAAGATATTTTAGAGAAGTTAAGTATATTATTTAATAAAAAAATAAATGATTGGATAAAGATTGATTTTTCTAATTGGGGTAATATACAAGAAGAACGATTTGACATTATTAAATCTGCAATTTTAAATAAGCAGTTAGTACAATTTACTTATTATAATTCTAATGGGGAAGAAAGTAAGAGAATTGTAGAACCATTACAAATATGGTTTAAAGATAAATCATGGTATTTAGTAAGTTATTGTAAATTAAAACAAGATTACAGAATATTCAAGATTGCTAGAATAAAAGAAGTTAAAATGTTACAAGAACATTTTGAAAGAGAATTACCCAAAGAAGAAAATGAACAATATAACTTCAAAATAATAGAACTCGAACTAGAAATAAATAAAGCTATGACTTATAGAGTATATGATGAATTTGAAAGTAAAGAAATAACGAAAAAAGAAGATGAAAACTTTATTATAAAAGTGAAATATCCAGAAAATGAATGGGTATATGGTTATATTTTATCTTTTGGAGAACATATAAAAGTTTTATCACCAACTAGAGTAAAAAATATTATAAAAAATAAATTAGAAAAAACTTTAAAAAATTATTCATAATATGACATACAGTTGTCAAGTTATATGATATATACTTCTGGTCAGGAGGTAGATATATTATGAAATATGAAATTGTAAAACTAGAAGAAAAGACTATTACAGGAATTAGAATTAAAACAACTAATCAAGATGGAAAGGCTATGCAAGATATAGGAATAACTTGGCAAAAATTATTTGAAGATGGAATTTATGAGAAAATTCCCAATAAGATAAATGGTAAAACAATAGGATTATATACAGAATATGAGGGTGATTATACAAAACCTTATACATTTATTGCAGGAGCAGAAGTGAGTCAAAAAATACAAAAGAGCGAGGAAATAGAAAGTATTATTATTCCAAAAGGAAGATATGCTAAATTTGTTATAACAGGAGATGTGCAAAATTCAGTAGGACAGGCTTGGCAAGAAATATGGAATATGGATTTAAAAAGAAAATATACTTGTGATTTTGAAGAATATCAAAACAATTCTGAAGATATGCTAAAACAAGAAATTCATATTTATATTGCACTAGATAAGTAGAAAGGAAAAGATAAAATGGCTTTTGATTATAAAAAAGAATATAAGGAATTTTATATGCCAAAGAATAAGCCAAGCATTATAAAAATTCCAAAAATGAACTATATTGCGGTTAGAGGTAAGGGAAACCCTAATGATGAAAACGGAGAGTATAAACAAACAATAGGACTTTTATATGCGATTGCTTTCACTATAAAAATGAGTTATAAAGGTACATATAAAATAGATGGTTATTTTGAATATGTAGTTCCACCATTAGAAGGATTTTGGTGGCAAGATGGAATGAAGGATAGTATTGACTATAATAGTAAAGACCAGATGAACTTTATATCTATTATTAGATTACCAGACTTTGTAACGAAAGAAGATTTTGAGTGGGCTATAAAGGAAGCAACAAATAAGAAAAAAACAGACTTTTCAAAAGTAGAATTTTTAAGTTATGATGAAGGAATCTGTGTTCAATGTATGCACATTGGAAGTTATGATGATGAGCCCACTACTATTAATTTAATGCACGAATATATGAAAGACAATGGTTACAAATTAGATATAACTGATAATAGATATCATCATGAAATATATTTGAGTGATCCAAGAAAATGCGATGCAAGTAAATTAAAGACAGTTATAAGACACCCAATAAGAAAAAAATAGGAAGGAAAACGAAATGACTTATAAATATATGTATCAAACTCCAGAAGTATTTTATAATATGATTATGAATAGTGATGGAGAAAACTTGATATGGTCATAGGGTAGTTGGAACAAATGGAAGCCTAACAGGTTATGGTGGAGGCATAAAAAACAAAGTGGAATTATTAAAACTAGAGGGAAGCGATATGTCTAAATTTACAATTGGTGGATTTTTTAGACTTTATATGATAAAATAGTACCATCTAAAAAAGGATGGTATTATTTTTTATGGACAATAATGAGATATTAAAAGAAATAATAGATTTAGAAGAAAAATACAGAAGTAATGAATATAATCGGAATTGATGAAGAAGGTAATAATTTTAAAGTTATTAATGGAAATATACCAATATTTTTATCAGCCCCACACGCTGTAAAGCAAATTAGAGAAGGAAAAGTTAAATCAGAAGATGCGTTAACAGGTGCAATTACTGAATATTTGTGCATTAATACAGGTGCAAATGGAATTATAAGAACATGTAACTCTAATGATGACCCAAACTATGAAAATACAGGGAAAGCCTTAAGATATAAAAAGAAAATTTTAAAATGTATATCAGAAAAAAATATTTCTATTCTATTAGATATTCATGGTTGTAAAGATTGTCACGGTTTTGATATAGAACTAGGAACTAATTATGGAGAAAATATTAATAACAATGAAGAAATTTTAGAAATATTAAGGTTAGAATTTTCAAAAATTGGTAAAGTAGCAGTAGACGAAAAGTTTAAAGCATCAAAATCTACAACAGTTAGTAATTTTATTAATAAAAATAGTGGTATACTATGTGTACAAATAGAAATATCTAAAAAATTTAGAAGGAAAAATGAAGATTTAATAAAATTATTAAATACATTTGAAAATGTTATATACAGATTATCTACGAAATAGAAAATAAAATATTGTTTTTTAAAGTAAATTATTTTGAATAGTGCGAAGAGGAGATATAAATAATTATGATGAAACTTGCAGATGAATGGAAAGAATATAAAATATTAGATATGGCAAATGGTCAAAAATTAGAAAAATGGGGAAATGTTATATTATCAAGACCAGACCCACAAATTGTATGGAAAGATAAAAGTTTTCCAAATAAATGGAAAGAAATAAATGCAACATATCATAGAAGTAAAACAGGAGGAGGTTCGTGGGAATTCAATAAAAAAATTCCAAACAGATGGCAAATTCACTATAAAAACTTAACCTTTAATATCAAGCCAATGGGATTTAAACATACAGGATTATTTCCAGAGCAAGCAGTTAATTGGGATTGGATGATAAATAAAATAAAGTCAGAAAAAAGAGAAATAAAAGTATTAAATCTATTTGCATATACTGGTGGAGCAACAGTTGCCTGTCTATCTGCAGGAGCATCTGTATGTCATGTAGACAGTTCAAAAGGAATGACAACTTGGGCAAAGGAAAATGTTGAATCATCTAAATTACAAGACAAGTCAGTTAGGTTTATAGTAGATGATGTAGTCAAATTTGTAAACAGAGAAATAAGAAGAGGAAATAAATATGATGCAATAATAATGGACCCACCATCATATGGAAGAGGAATAAAAGGCGAAGTATGGCAGTTTGAAAACAATATATATGATTTAGTAGAATTATGCACAGATGTATTATCAGAAAATCCATTATTTTTTCTAATAAATTCATACACAACAGGAATATCAAGTACAGTCTTAAAAAATATACTAGGGTTAACAGTAGGAAAAAAGTATAAAGGAAAGCTAGAAGCAGGAGAAATAGGAATACCAATGGAAGAATCAAAACTAGTATTACCATGTGGAATTTATGGAAGATGGGAGAAAATGTGACAAAAAGGGAGTCTCTTTTGTCATATATAAAAGGAGAAATAGATGCAGAATTTAAAAGTGATTTATGAGGATAATCATATTATTGTTGTGGAGAAGATGCCAAATGTTCCTTCACAAGCTGATAAAACAAATGATTTGGATATGTTAACTCTTGTTAAGCAGTATATTAAAGAGAAATATAATAAGCCAGGAAATGTGTATTTAGGATTAGTTCATAGATTAGATAGACCAGTTGGAGGGGTTATGATTTTTGCTAAAACTTCTAAGGCTGCTTCAAGGTTAAGTGAACAAGTTAGAGAAAAGGTTTTTAAGAAAAAATATTTGGCTGTTGTAGATGGTAAAATAGAAAATAAGAAGCGGTGTTTTAGAGGACTATTTGTATAAAGATGAAAGAAATAATATGAGTAAAGTTGTAAATAAAGAGAAGAAAAACTCTAAGCTTGCTAGACTAGATTATGAAGTTTTAAAGTATAACGAAGTTAAAAATCTAAGTTTAGTAAAAGTTAATTTGCATACAGGAAGACATCATCAAATTAGAGTTCAGCTTGCAAATTTTGGACATAGTATTTTCGGTGATCAAAAGTATGGAACAAGGGGAAAGGGGAAACAAATAGCTTTATGGGCTTTTGAACTTACAATTTTGCATCCTATTACAAAAGAAGAAATGGTGTTTGAAGATTTGCCTGAGCCTGTAGGAACTTGGTGTATACTTAAAAATTAGAAAAATATTATATGGCAATCACTTAAAATTTAATTATGAAAGTTTAAGTTTATGTAATTTTAATAGCGCGAAGAGGATAGTATTTATATATTTTGTAGTGAGCTT
>CANPDB010000077.1 GCA_947572725.1 uncultured Clostridium sp.
TAGAGCTTAAAAATATTGAAATCTAGGGAATTCCCCAGCGAAAAAAACTCATACAGTTATCATAATTTGTATGCACTTTTAAAAAATATATGTTATAATTTATTTGCAGAAATAATTAAAAAAGGAGTTTGAAAATGAGTAAATATAATCCTTTATGGGAGTATTTAAAAGAAAATAGAAAAAACAATTATATATTATCTTATGAAGAAATTAGAAATATTTTAGGATTTGATATAGACCATTCATTTTTGACTTACAAAAAAGAAGCAAAAGAACATGGATATGAAGTTAGTAAAATATCAATGAAAGAAAAAACAGTAATTTTTAATAGGCTATAATTGTAAAATGAATATATATTATAAATTAAGAAATTAATGATTAGAGAGTAAAGAAAGGTGTGCAAAGATGAAAATAATAACAATATGTGGTAGTTATAAATTTAAAAAGGAAATGATGGAAATAGCAGAAAAAATGACATTAAAGGGAAATTGTGTGTTAACTCCAAATGATTTAACAAATACTGATAAAGATTCTTATACAGAAGAGGAAATTGAAATGATTGATAAAATGCATAAAGAGAAAATAAAACTTTCAGATGCTATATTAGTTGTGAATGTAAATGGATATATTGGTAATAGTACAAATAGCGAAATTAAATATGCAAAATCATTAAATAAAGAAATTTTATATTATACAGATTTAATAGAATAATTTAGTAATATAGCCGTATGCTTTATACATAGCTACAATATAGAGTGAATGTGCAAGCTTTGATTATGTATTTAAAGAATAACAAAAAAAGAGCTTAAGCTCTTTTTACTTTACCATTTTTTAAACATTTAGCACATACATGAATTTTTTTAACTTCACCATTTATTACAGCTTTAATAGTTCTTAAGTTTGGTTTCCAAGTACGTGGTGATCTTTTACTTATATGAGAACGAGTTATGCTAAGTTTATTTCCATGACTGGCTGTTTTTTCACAAATTGCACATTTTGCCATATCTAAATTGCACCTCCTAAATATCTTAAAATAAATTGACTGTTTATAAGTTTATCACAAATCAAAAAAAAAAACAAGTATTTTTTCAAAAATATCAAAAATTCCTTGCAATATAGGAAAAATGTGGTATAATATATAAGCTTAGAAAAATAAGCAATAAGGAAAGGATTGAAAGAAATGAATTGTAAAGTAGAAAAAACAGAAAATGTAAATGAAGTTAAATTAGAAATAACAGTAGAGGCAACAAAATTTGATGAAGCAATAAAAAAAGTATATTTCCAAAGTGCTAAATACTTTAATATACCAGGCTTTAGAAAAGGAAAAGCACCTATGAACATTGTAGAAAAATATTATGGAAAAGAAATCTTTTACGAAGATGCATTTAACGAAGTAGCAGGAGAAGCCTTAGACGAAGCAGTAAAAGAAAATAAATTAGAAGTAGTAAGTAGACCAGATATAGAAGTAACACAAATTGAAAAAGGAAAAGACCTAATATTTACAGCAATTATGCAAACAAAACCAGAAGCAGAACTTGGAAAATACAAAGGTATAGAAATAGAAAAAATTGAGTATAATGTATCAGATGAAGACATAGAACACGAATTAGGACATATGCAAGAACACAACTCAAGAATAATTACAATTGAAGATAGACCAGTAGAAAAAGGAGACATTGCAACAATAGATTTCGAAGGATTTGTTGATGGAAAAGCATTTGAAGGCGGAAAAGCAGAGGGACACGACTTAGAAATAGGAAGTAATACATTTATACCAGGATTTGAAGACCAAGTAATTGGAATGAAAATTGATGACGAAAAAGACATAAATGTAAAATTCCCAGAAGAATACTTCTCAAAAGAATTAGCTGGAAAAGATGCTACATTTAAAGTAAAAGTTCACGAAATAAAGAAAAAAGAATTACCAAAACTAGACGACGAATTTGCAAAAGATGTAAGCGAATTTGATACTTTAAAAGAACTAAAAGAAGACATTAAAAACAAACAGCAAAAACAAAATGAAGAAAAAGCTAAATATGAAACACAAGAAGCTGTAATCAAAGCAGTATGTGAAAATGTTAAAGTAGACATTCCATCAGGAATGATTGAGACAGAAATAGACAATATGGTAAAAGACATAGAACAAAGATTATCATACCAAGGATTAAAATTAGAACAATATCTTCAAATGATGGGAAAAACAAATGAAGATATGAGAAAAGAATATGAACCTCAAGCAATCAATGGAATTAAATCAAGATTAGCATTAGAAGCAATAATCAAAGCAGAAAAAATAGAAGCTAATGATAAAGAAGTAGATGAAAAAATGAAAGAAATGGCTAAAAATTATGTAAAAGAAAACGACGAAGAATTCCTTAAAAATGAAAATGTAAGAAACTACATAAAACAAGGAATAGAATCAGAAAAAGCTATTGATTTCTTAGTAGAAAACGCAAAAATAAAATAAAAGTAAAAAGTTGGGGAATAGTTACAATTCACAGTTTTATTATTTAAAGTAGTAAGATAGCTAAAGAGCTATAATATATTATTTTTTAGAAATGAATGTGGGGACCAACAAGTTACAGTTTGTAAATAAAATTTGAGGAGCAACTGCACCGCAGAAGTTTATCTACAAACTGTTAGCAGTTGGGAATGAAGAAAAAATAATATATTATAACTCTTTAGCAAATAAAAATAAGCTGTGAATTGTAACATTAATATAAATTTATACCAACTTTTTTTAAAATTCTATTTCATTATTTAACAATTTGTTATATAATAAAAAACACAAGTAAAAAACTTTATTTCAAAAGAAAATAAATTAGGAGGAAAATTATGTTAGAAAGAAACAGTTTAGTACCATATGTCGTTGAACAAACAAGTAAAGGAGAAAGATCATACGACATATTTTCAAGATTATTAAAAGATAGAATTATATTTTTAGGAGAAGATGTTAACCCAACAACATCAAGTTTAGTAATAGCACAATTACTATTCTTAGAATCAGAAGACCCAGACAAAGACATCAACTTATACATCAATTCGCCAGGAGGATCTATTACAGATGGAATGGGAATAATAGACACAATGAATTATATAAAATGTCCAGTATCAACAATATGTATAGGAATGGCAGCAAGTATGGGAGCAGCACTTTTATCAGCAGGTGAAAAAGGAAAAAGATTTGCAACACCAAATGCAGAAATTTTAATTCATCAACCATTAATTGGTGGTGGAGGAATTTCTGGTCAAGCAACAGAAGTTAAAATTCACGCAGATCATTTAGTAAAAACAAGAGAAAAATTAAATAAATTCTTAAGTGAAAGAACAGGTCAATCAATAGAAACAATTCAAAAAGACACAGAAAGAGACAATTATATGACAGCAGAAGAAGCACTAAAATATGGATTGATTGATGGAATTATGGATAAAAGAAAATAATATTGGAAAAACCTTTTCCAAACCATAAAGAAAGGAAAATAGAAATGGCAAAAAATGATATACCAAAAAGTGTAAGATGCTCTTTTTGTGGAAAAGCACAAGAAAATGTAAAAAAGATAGTTGCTGGACCAGGAGTATATATATGTGATGAATGTGTAGAATTATGTACAAGTATTATAGAAGCAGAATTATATGATGATGAAAAAGCAGGGTACACATTAAATGAATTAAAAGACATTCCTAGTCCTAAAGAAATAAAAAAAGTATTAGATGACTATGTAATAGGTCAAGATGAAGCAAAGAAAACATTATCAGTTGCAGTATATAATCATTATAAAAGAATAGCACATGAAGAAAATGCCTCAAAAGATGATGTAGAAATCCAAAAAAGTAATATTTTATTACTAGGACCAACTGGATGTGGAAAAACATTACTTGCAAGAACACTAGCAAGAATATTAAATGTGCCTTTTGCAATTGCAGACGCTACCACCCTAACAGAAGCAGGGTATGTAGGAGAAGATGTAGAAAATATTTTATTAAAATTAATTCAAGCTGCTGATGGAGACATACAAAAAGCAGAAAAAGGAATTATATATATTGATGAAATAGACAAAATAACAAGAAAATCTGAAAATCCATCTATTACAAGAGATGTAAGTGGAGAAGGAGTGCAACAAGCTTTACTAAAAATAATAGAAGGAACAGTTGCATCTGTACCACCACAAGGCGGAAGAAAGCACCCAAATCAAGAATTACTTCAAATAAACACAGAAAATATTTTAATTATATGTGGAGGAGCATTTGAAGGCCTTGAAAATATCATAAAAGCTAGAACTGGGGAAAAGATGATAGGTTTTGGAGCACAAGTAAAAGGAAAAAAAGAAATAAACCAATATGAAATATTCCAAGAACTATTACCACAAGATTTATTGAAATTTGGATTAATACCTGAATTTATAGGAAGACTACCAATGGTTGCAACATTAAAAGATTTAGACAAAGATGCTTTAATAAAAATATTAGTAGAACCTAAAAATTCATTAATAAAACAATATAAAAAGTTGTTTGAAATAGATGATGTTGAATTAGTATTTGAGCAAGATGCATTAGAAGCAATTGTAAATAAAGCAATTGAAAGGAAAACCGGAGCAAGAGGATTGCGTTCTATTATAGAGGAAATTATGAGGGATATTATGTTTGAGATACCTTCAAATCCAAATATTGAAAAATGTGTTATAACAAAAGCAACTGTATTAGAAAATGCAAGTCCAGAAATAGTTATAAATGAAAATAAAAAACCACATAAGCCAGTAGTGAAAAAGAAAAGACAAATACCTCAAAGTAATGAAAAAGAAACAGCGTAAGGGGGGAGAACTTAAATAAGGATAAAAATGTTCTTATTTAGTTCTTCCTTTTATGTTTGAGTTATAATATATTATAACTCAAATATATTACTGTAATAAGGATGCAAATTGTAACTAAGATACATAGTTTTTTTTATAAAAGATTAAAAAAACTACTTGAATAATAAACATATGTTTGGTACAATTATAAAAATGTAAAAATTGGAGATGATAGTATTGAGTAATTTACAAGCAGAAGAATATAAAAATT
>CANPDB010000078.1 GCA_947572725.1 uncultured Clostridium sp.
CAATGGTGTAAGAATATATATCAAGTTTCAAATCAAATAACAAGTATTACTGGAGAAAAAGAAACAAGATATGATGTAACCCTATTTATCAATGGATTACCTTTAATTCAAATAGAGTTAAAAGCAAGAGGAAAGACATTAAAAGAAGCAGTAAATCAAATCGAAAGATATAGAAGAACATCATATAAAGAATTATACAAATTTATTCAAATATATGTTGTAAGTAATGGTGTAAATACAAAATACTTTGCAAATACAGATGGAGAAATAAACTTTGGATATACCTTTTTTTGGACAGATGAAGAAAATAACAGAATTAGTAATCTAAGTGAATTCTCAATGTATTTTTTAGAAAAATGCTTTATATCTAAAATGATTGCTAGATATATGGTTATTAATGAAACAGACAAACAATTAATGGTAATGAGACCATATCAAGTATATGCAGTTGAAGCATTAGTGAATCAAGCCAAAGAAACTAGTAATAATGGATATATATGGCATACAACAGGTTCAGGAAAAACACTTACATCATTTAAAGCAAGTCAAATTTTAGCAAATGAGCCAGATATTAAACAAGTATTTTTCTTAGTAGATAGAAAAGATTTAGATACACAAACATTTGATGAATTTAATAAATTTGACCCTGGTTCAGTAGACTTTACAAATAGTACATACAAATTAGTAAAAAATATACAAGATTCAACAAAGCCACTAATCATAACGACAATTCAAAAAATGGCAAATGCTATTAGTAGTCCAAAATATTCTGAATTAATGGAAAAGTACAGAAATGAAAAAGTTGTATTTATTATAGATGAATGTCATAGAAGTCAATTTGGTGATATGCATAAAGCTATAAAAATGCACTTTAATAAGGCTCAGTATTTTGGATTCACAGGCACACCAAGGTTCCCAGAAAATAAAAGTCAAGATGGAAGAACTACAGCAGATATTTTTGAAAAATGTTTACACAAATATTTATTAAAAGATGCTATTAGTGATGGAAACGTGCTAGGATTTTCAGTAGATTATTATAAAACAATAGATGCAAATTTAGATAATATAGATTATGTAGAAGTTGAGGGAATTAATACAGAAGAAGCTTATATGGCAGATGAAAGAATTAATAATGTTACTGAAGGAATACTTGCAATGCATCCATTAAAAACAAATGATATGACATATACATCTATATTTGCAACCTCAGGTATACCACAATTAGTAAAATATTATGATTGTTTTCAATCCAAAAAAACCGACTTAAAAATTGCTGCAATATTTACATATGGTCCAAATGAAGATTATGAAGGTAAAGATGAACTTTCATGTCAAAGTTTAGAAAGAATTATAAGTGATTATAATAAAATATTTAATACAAATTATTCTGTAAATACATTTGATGGATATTTTAAAGACGTTTCTAAAAGAGTAAAAAATGCAGAAATAGACATTCTAATTGTAGTAAATATGTTTTTAACTGGATTTGATAGCAAAAAGTTAAATACATTGTATGTAGATAAGGCGTTAAAACATCATGATTTAATACAAGCATTTTCAAGAACAAATAGAGTAGAAAAAGCAACAAAAACACAAGGAAATATAGTAAGTTTTAGAACAACGAAAAAAGCTGTAGATAATGCTATAAGAACTTTTTCTGATACAAGTGATCCAGATGAAGTTTTATTAAAGTCATATGAGTATTATAAAGAAAAGTTTATTGAAGTAGCAACGAAATTAAAAGAAGCTGTTCCAACAGTTGAATTTATAGATACAATACAATCAGAAGAAGAGAAGAAGAAATTTATAGTTATATTTAGAGAATTAACTAAAATTTTAATAAAACTTAGAATATTTAGAGAATTTAAATTTACTGAAGAAGAAGTACTTATATCGCATCAAGAGTATCTAGATTATAAGAGTAAATATTTAGATTTAGCTACAGGTAGAGAAGCACAGAATAAAGTCAGCATATTAAATAATATTGATTTTGAATTAGAATTAATGTATACAGATAAAATAAATGTAGACTACATATTAAACTTGATGAAATCAATTGATTTAACAAATAAAGAACAAGCTAATAAAGATATCAAAGATATTTTAAATAAATTAGAAAATGCAGATAATAAAGACTTAAGATTAAAATCTGATTTGATTAGAGAATTCTTAAATAAAATAATACCTACACTTAATGAAAACGATTCAGTAGAAGAAAATTATTATAATTTTATGGATGAGCATAGAAGAAAAGAAATTGAAGAAATTGCTAAAAAATATGATATTGAGATTGATTTATTAAATGATATCATTGGTGAATATGAATACTCTGGAATTTTAGATACTGGAAAAATAAAAGAAAGAATAGACAAACCATTAATAGAAAAAGTTAATATAACAAAATCGATTAAAGAGTTTATAGAAAATTTAATAAATAAATTCAAATAAAGGGAGAAGAAAAAAATGGATGTAGCAGAAAAACAAAATAAACAACAATCAGAGTTACACTCTAAATTGTGGAGTATGGCTAATGATTTAAGAGGAACAATGGATGCTTCCGAGTTTAAAAATTACATATTAGGATTAATATTTTATAGATTTTTATCTGAAAGATTAGTAAGCTATATTGAAGGAAACTTATTAAATCAAGACAAATTATCGTATGAAGAAGCATGGAAAAAAGAAGAATATAGAGAGGCTATAATTGAAGATTTAACAAAAGATAGCGATGTTGGTTATGTTATAGAACCAGAATATCTATTTTCAAATTTAATAAAATTAATAGAAACGGGAAACTTTGACATATCAATATTAAATAAAGCAATTACTAAAGTTTCAGAATCAACCTTTGGAAATGCTAGTCAACGTGACTTTGAAAATTTATTTGAGGATATGGACTTAAACTCTTCAAAATTAGGTAGAGGAGAAAAAGAAAAAAGCAAACTAATAGGAACAATAATGCAAAAAATCAATGATATAGACTTTGCTTTTGAAGATACTGAAATAGATGTATTAGGAGATGCATATGAATATCTAATAGGTCAATTTGCAGCAAGTGCTGGTAAAAAAGCAGGAGAATATTATACACCACAACAAGTTTCAAATATACTTGCTAAAATAGTAACAATGGAAATAAAAGACTTAAAAAATGTATACGATCCAACTTGTGGCTCAGGTTCATTATTATTAAGAGTTGCAAGACAAAAAGATGTAAAAGTTAGTTCTTTTTATGGACAAGAAAAAGTTAGTACAACATATAACTTAGCTAGAATGAATATGTTACTTCATAGAGTTCCATTTAACAGATTTGATATTTATAATGGTGATACATTGGAGAATCCAAGTGAAGAACATATGAAGATGAGATTCCAAGCAATAGTGGCAAATCCACCATATTCAGCTCAATGGTCAGCAGACCAAAAGTTCTTAAACGATGAAAGATTTAGTAATTATGGAAAATTAGCTCCAAAATCTAAAGCAGATTATGCATTTATACAACATATGATTTACTTACTAGATGATAATGGAACAATGGCAGTAGTTCTACCACATGGTGTATTATTTAGAGGTGCAAGTGAAGGCGTTATTAGACAATACTTAATAGAGGACAAGAATTATCTAGATGCTGTCATTGGATTACCAGCTAATATATTTTATGGTACTTCAATTCCAACTTGTATATTAGTATTCAAAAAATGTAGGACAAGTGATAATGTGTTATTTATAGATGCATCAAAAGACTTTGAACCTGGCAAAAATCAAAATAGGTTAAGAGATGAAGAAGTTGATAAAATTATAAATACATATAAAGATAGAAAAGAGATTGAGAAATATGCTCATTTAGCTACAATGGATGAAATAAAGGAAAATGACTATAATTTGAACATTCCAAGATATGTAGATACTTTTGAAGAGGAAGAAGAAATAGACTTAGATGCTGTTCAAGCAGAATTAGAAAAAATAGATGAAGAAGATAAAAAAGTAACAGAAGAACTTAATAAATATTTAAGAGAATTAGGATTAAAAGAGTTGAAATAACAGAAAAGGATTACATTTGATGTGTAATCCTTTTTAAATAAACATTTGTTGTAGTAAAGATTTTTTTAATATGGTTAGGCTATTTAAAATATTTTGATCAAATCCGATTTTTTTATCTAAAAGATTAAATAAATTTGAAATTCTATATTGTTCTGTTTCATTAGGAATATAAATTGGAATATTTTTTACTTTATCCGCATTCAAATTAGATTGAGTACCAGTAGAAACTAGTTCATTATAAAAATGAGTTTCTTTTAAATAATTTAAATAATAATATATATACTCTATATTTATATTTTCTTTAAAGATCATGTTAAACATAGCTTGGCTTGTTGATAATTCAATTTTATTTATAGATACTAGTCCATATGAAGCATACATTGATAAAATTAAAGTATTAACAGGTAGTAACCAAGCAGATGAATTTTTTAGTCCTATATTACTGATGTGCTTTTCAGTATAGTTTATGTATTTACCTTGAGAAGTCATATCTGTAATACTCAAAAATGGAATATTACCATTATAATAAGACATATTAGTTGATTTTGGAGTGCCTCCAGACTTTCCTAATGTTAATAAATCTTTAATTTTGCAATTCGTAGAACATTTGGAAAAGGTTTTGCATAAAAGTCCCGTTTTATATATCTTAAGGGTTT
>CANPDB010000079.1 GCA_947572725.1 uncultured Clostridium sp.
TGTTTCCCCTACATCATATATATTACTTTTCATTAAATTCTTCATACTAATTCTTGCTTATTATTTAGTGCCATTTTATCATAAAAAGGTCAAAAAAGAAAGCCTTTTGCCAAAGACTTCCAATTTAAGTTTTATCTCCAAACATTCATTTATTTTTTATAACTAATTTATACTACTCCGCACACCATATCAACTTCTATCGTTACCTTAATTTTATTATTTTCAATTCGTTTAACCTTATTTTCGCCTTTTCTCTCAAAACTAATAAAATCCTCAAATGCACTAAATTCAACTATTGTATCGAATCTTTTAGATATAGCACCGAACAACATTCCACGTGGATTGCACAATCAGTAGTATGAACACAATAATTTTCCTTGTATGTGTACTATGAATATATAGTTAGTACTAATTATTATTTTTCTCTTCTAATAACAATTTGTCAAAATCTGATTGATATAGTTTATCTTGTATAACTCTATATTTCTCAAATTCTGTTAATGCTTTTTCTTTTGCAATTTCATGTGATATTTTTCCTGCATCTTTTAATATATCTCTGTCATCTGCTAATAAATATTTATCTATTCTATTTGCCCAATCTTCCATAGTCATTGGAATATTTCTTTTAGCTCTTGCTTCTGCTAAATCTAAAAAGGCAGAAACAATAAGTTCTAATTGTTCTAATTCTTTCTTTGTCAAGTAATTTTTATCAATTACTACATCAGTTTCTAATATTTTACCATCTGGAGAGTATTTCCATGATGTTAAATTCATATGCTCTTTTGTATGGTCTGCTCTATTATAAACAATCTCAGCTGCTGTTTGATGAGTTACTGCGTAATGCATCTTGTTTTGCACTTTTTTGAAAAACTTAATTGTTGTTGGGGATTTCTTATCGTAATCTATACTTGTTGCATAAATATCTGTTATCTTTTGATAGAATCTTCTTTCTGATAATCTTATTTCTCTAATTTCTGCTAGTAATTCCTCATAATAATCTTCATCAAAGAATGTCCCATTTTCCATTCTTTTTTTATCTATAATATATCCTTTTTTCGAAAATTCTCTTAAAATGTTAGTCGCCCATCTTCTAAATTGAATTGCTCTATCTGTACTTACTCTATATCCAACTGAAATTATAACATCTAGATTATAATAAGTTGATTTTCTTTTTACCTCTCTATCTCCTTCTTTTTGAACTGTCAAAAATTCTTTGACAGTTGAGTTTTGATTTAATTCTAAATCGTTATAAATATTTTTTATATGATAACTTATATCTTGTTTTGACGTATTATATAACTCTCCAATTGCCTTCTGAGTTAACCATAAATCTCCCTCTTCAAACCTTACTTCGATTCCTTTTTCTTTCTTTTGTTGCTCAAATATCAAAAATTCTGCCGAACTACTTCTTATTATCAAATTTCTATTTTCTTTTTTCAAATGTTTACCTCCTCACAATTATTTTCTAACTACATAATCCAATTTTTAAATATCTCCGCTACATCTGGCTCGTGTTCAATATATTCAAATAGAATAAAATCTTTTTACTTTATTTTTCTAAATCTTTATAATGAACCATATATGTTTTTATTTTATTAGTATTATTTTCATCTATTGGCATATTTGTGTTTGCTATTAAATTATTACTATCTAATCCCCAAATATTAAAAGCAATTTCATTTTTATTTGAATATTTAATAGGTAAAACAAAATTAGTGGTACCATAAATATTTTCAGTATGCTTTGAAATACAATATTCATATTCTTCATATATCTTTGTTTTTTTTATGTCGTCTACATCTATATCATGGTCATGATTTCCAAAAACATGAGCCCATGGAATTTTTCTACTTTCCATAGGTGCTGAAAACATATCTAAATATTCTCTTAATTCTTTTTCAGTTTTTAGAATTGTTCCATCACAATTATCTCCACCTAATATAACTAAGTCTGGTTTTTCTGTTTCAATAATTTTATCTATTCCTTTTAAGGTTCTTCCATCATAATCTATTGTTTCTTGTATGTCTGACAACATTAAGATTTTAAATTTTCCATTGCAATTAAATCTTAATTCTCGTTTTAATAATAGGTTGCTTTTTAGATTGTTATTCATTACTTTTCTCCCTTGCCGTTTTCATTCATAAATATTGTATCATTTACGAGTGAAAACGGCAAGGGTTCATAGTCAACATACGCATTGATATATCAAGCTTTTTACTTCCTATTTCAATTGTAAAACCGAAACTACTTCACAATGGCTTGTAAAAGGAAACATATCAACAGGTTTTATACTATCAATCACATATTTATCCTCTAGTTTAGCCAAATCACGCATCAAAGTTGCAGGATTACAACTAATATAAACAACCTTTTTAGGACTTATTTTCAAAATATTATTCACACTAATATCATCTAAGCCTTTTCTAGGAGGATCAACCATCACAATATCAGGTATTACTTTTCTATTATCTATTAAATCTGTTAAAACCTTTTCAACATCGCCACTAATAAATTCTGTATTTTTCACATTATTAATTTTTGCATTTTCTTTTGCAGCTTCTACTGCTTCTTCAACAATTTCTATTCCATATACTTTTTTTGCGTATTTAGACATAAATAAAGAAATTGTTCCAATACCACAATACAAATCAAAAACGATATCACTTTTCTTTATATCAGCACCTTTAACTCCTAGCTCATATAATTTTTCTGCCTGTATTGGGTTTACTTGATAAAATGAAAGTGGTGAAATTTTAAATGTATATTCTCCTAAAATATCCTTAATATATCCATCACCATATAAATTAATATTTTTGTTGCCTAATATTACATTTGTATTTTTCATATTAATGTTTTTTATAATTGATTTTACATTTGGAATTTCTTTTAATATATATTCAACTAATTCTTTTTCTTGTGAAAATTGCTTCCCGTTGATTACTAATATACACATAATTTCATTTGTTTTTATTCCTATTTTTGTAACAATATGTCTTACTAATCCTCTACCTGTTTTTTCATCATAAATACTGATTTGATTTCTTACTATAAAATCAAATACTATTTTCGCTAGTTTTTCTGTTTGCTCATTTTGTATCATACATTGTTCTATTGGTATTATTTCGTGTGTTCTATTAGCAAATGTCCCCATAACTGGTTCTCCATTTTTATTTTTTCCTAATGGATATTGCGCTTTATTTCTATAATGATATGGTTTGTCCATTCCTAATGTTGTTTGTACTTTAATTTTATTTTGCAAAGTTTTATTTACTAAACTTTGTACTGCATTTTGTTTCATTTTTAATGTTTCTTGATAATCTATATGTCTTAAATTGCATCCTCCACATCTTTTATATGTATTACAGTCGCTTTCTACTCTATGTTCGGATTTCTCTACTATTTCAATAATTTTTCCAAATGCATGTGATGATAGCACTTTTACTATTATAATCTTTACCTTTTCTCCTTTGATTGTATTTGGTATGAATATTGTGAATCCTTCTATTTTTGCAATTCCTTCTCCTTGAAATCCGTTGTCTATTATTTCTACAATGTATTCTTCATTTTTTTGTATTTTCATATAATTCTCCTATACTACTATTTCCAATCGTAATTAAACATAGCAATTCCATCTATATTAAAATTAAATTTGTTATAAAATTTTTCTTTATCTATTTCTGTTGTCAAAATTCTTCTTCCAAAACCTTCAAATGTTTTTGAAAAATCATCCATCATTATTTTTCCTAATCCCATATTTTGATATTATGGTTTTACTAATTTCTACATTATATTTATATTCAAAATTTTCTTCCATTAAATTCATCCTTTATTAAAATATTAATTTCTTTCTATGATAATATCTGCAACATTTAAATTTTCATTTTTTCTATGTCTATTATACATATATTTTTTTATTTTTTCAAATTTAATCTGATACAAGAGTATCAAAATTAGTAAGTAGTCTAAAATCAATTTCAAAACATGAAAAAAATTGTTACAAACCTTCAATCTTAACAACAACTAATTTTAAAAGTGTTAGAAAATATTAAATATGAAAGTATAACATTTGCTTTACCTTTAGCTAATAAAAAATCGAATAAATTTTGTCATATCACTATACTTTTTGGAAATTTATGGTATAATGATTGTGATAAAAATTTGTTCGGAGATATTATTCTATGAAAAGATGTGCTTTATGTGGAAGAAAAATCAGTAATACAAGATATACTTATGGTTTAGGTTGCTT
>CANPDB010000080.1 GCA_947572725.1 uncultured Clostridium sp.
ATTGATTTTTATATTATTTTCAGATTTTGAAAAATTTTTTCATGTCTTTATCCTGTTATAGAACCAAAAAGCATTTACAAATATGAATATAAGTTATATAATATGTTTGTCAGTTTTTTTAATAATTCGTTATTAAGGTTTAAAATAAATATTTTATTAAAAGGAGGTGAAGAAATTAGAGCTTTCTTGATACAATAAGACAAGACAAAATCAATTATTAAAGAAATGATAGTGTAAAGTAATCTATGAAAAAAAGAAATTTAGGAGGAATTAAAAATGAAAACAAAAAAAGTAAAATTATTAGTAGCATTAGGGATGGTATTATTAATAATGTGTGTGTTCAATACAAAAGTAAATGCGTGGACAGAGAAAAACGAGATAAATACGGATAAAGATATAACAAACGAAATTTTTGATGAAGTAGTTCCAGATACAATTGAATTAGATTTGCAAAATAAACAATGTGAAGACTATCAAATACTTAACAGTCAAATTATGGATAAAATCATAGAAAATTTACAGTTAAAAGGAATATCAGTTAGTGAAAGTAATAATAATATTACACATTTCAACTTTGAATGGTCACGCGTGCCACAGGCTATAGAAGAAACTGATAGTCTAGGAGTAAGTTATTATAATGATAAAAATTCACATTATTCTAAAAGAGTAGCAATAAAGTGGATTAATAAACTGAAAAAGAATGAAAACGATAAACAAAAATTTGAACAAGTGTTGAATCAATTAGGATTTATAAAATCAGATAGATTAGTAAATGGAGAAACAGTATATGAATGTAATTACAATAAATATGTAGAACTTGGAACTCCATTTGATAATTATTTTGGGAAAGAAGATGCTTCAAGTCCAATTCATCTACTTAAAAATAATTCAGCTATATCATTTCCACAGCTTGTAGACGATGGAGGAGCTGGTTGGTTTGACGAAAACTTTAATTTGTCAGGAAGTATTTACTATAATAATGTATACTATGGTATAATAGAATATACAGAAACTTATAATTTTATTATAACAGTTCCAAATAACATTGAAGATACTGAAGAAGCATATATTAATTATGCTTTCCCAAAAATTGAAAAACGCATAAAGGAATATGCAGGAGGTGGAAATGTTAATATAACAGGAACATTAAAAGTAAACAAGAAAAATGGAAATACATATACTGTTTCAGATGATAAACAAAACTTTGGTGATATTATTATAAAAAAAGGTGAAAATTCTCAAGGAAATACAGCAAATAAAGCAGAAAATGTAAATTTATTAGCAGACGGCATAAAAATTGATTCAACAACAAATGTTATATCTAAAAATACAGTTTTAAAAGTACAAGAAATAAAAAAAGGAAGTATCTATGACATGGTAGCGAAAGCATTAAATAAAGTAGCAAACAAATTTGTATTATATGATATAACTTTAGAATGTGATAATGTAAAAATTCAGCCAAATGGTAAAGTAAAAGTTAGTATTCCAATTCCAAGCAATTACAACAAAGACAAATTGGAAGTATATAGAATTGAGGAAAGCGGAGAGAAAATCAAATATGTGGTAACAGTAGAAGGAAATTATGCAACATTTGAAACAAACCACTTTAGTACTTATGTATTAGCAGAAATAAACCAAAACAATAAAGAAAAAGATGACACTCCAAAAACAGGAACAGTAAATTATTTTAACTTATTGTTACCTTTTGCACTTGTAACAATAGCAGGAATTGTGATATATAACAAAAAACAAAATAAATAAACATACGAGGACAGAATAACACCTGTCCTTTCTTAAAAGGAGTTATAACAAAATGAGAAAAAATAAACACAGTAAATCGAAAAATACGGTAACTAAAAGAAATTTAATAGTAATCATTATTCTTATGATAATAATTTTGTGTATGATAGCATATTTTTATTACAACAAAAACAAGAAACAAAACATACTTGATAGTCAAACAATAGATACAAGCCAAATAACAGAGAACATAACCGAAAGAATGTTGAAACTCAAAGAATTAAAAAAAGAAAATGAAGATATAATTGGCTGGCTTGAAATACCATACACAAATATTAATTTTCCAGTAATGCAAGGAACTGATAATCAATATTATATGACACATACCTATAAAAAAGAAAATTCAAAAGATGGTTCAATATTTTTAGACAAAGATTATAATTGGAATCCACCAAGTAGCAACTTATTATTGTATGGTCATAATAATAAAAATGGTAATATGTTTCAAGGACTATTAGAATATAAGCAAGAAAGCTATTATAAGGAACACCCAACAATTAAATTTACGACAGTTAGTGAAGATAGCGAATATGAAATATTGTCTGTTTTCT
This sequence comes from uncultured Clostridium sp., assembly GCA_947572725.1. GTDB lineage: Bacteria > Bacillota > Clostridia > TANB77 > CAG-508 > CAG-269. Next base: position 2,352 of record CANPDB010000080.1, read on the forward strand.
TATCACGAGTTTATTATAAAAATGAAAACGATGTTTTTAGGTACTATTATTTTATTAATGCAGAAAATGAAGAACAGTACAATTATTATATAGAAGAAGGTAAAAAAGCAAGCCTATATGACACAGGAAAAACAGCAACTTATGGAGAACAGCTTTTGACATTATCTACTTGCGAATATTCTCAAGAAGATGGAAGATTTGTTATAGTGGCTAAAAAAATAAAATAAAATTTAAGTGGGTAAAATTCCCACTTTTTCTATTATAAATATATTGTGCTATAAATTATCAATTTAATTAATAGAATTATAATGCAATACAATACATGAGAATCAATTTTAAGACATTTTTGTATAAAAGATAACAAGTTTATAAGTCTTGAAATATAAAATGAACTAAAATTAATTATAATAAAATCTATGTAATCCATCTGTAAGAGGTAATTTATACTTTTTTAAGTGATATTTGTTTGATAAAATTAAAATATTGAGTTCTATATAAAATCACAGTTTTATTTCCATTGCTAAAAGCGGAACATGGAGAGAGGCAAAAAAGTTGCTTTTGTTCGCTTGTATTTTGTAAAAAAATATTGTATAGTAAATAACATAGAAAATGAGAATAAGCAGAGTGCATTGCCACCTTGACAACTAGGTGTTTACAAAAATCCTCCACGACTTCCAGTTGTGAGATTGATATATGGGGGTGGTTATATGGTAGAATCAACATTAATAATTATTACATACCTACTTTTTTATGGATTAGTAGGAGTAACTATCATAAATTTTGCCTTGTTAATCACCATCTGTTGGTTACTACATAGGCAATAAAAAATAACCATTCTGCTTTTGGTCGGGCGAATGGTTATTACTCTTTGTTCGGCAATCACTTTCGTGATTCTCATTTTCTATCTTTATTATAATCAATTATTTGCAATTTGTCAAATATCCATTCAAAAACTTTTTTAGGTAAGGTTTAAAAGTATTGATATTTCAATGATTAATTTCTTTATATTTTCCCTCAAAAAACCTTAAAAAAAACCTTAAAATATATTTTTGAATATGCTTGTTATTATTGAAATTATGTAAATGTGATTTTTTATTAAATTAGTATAATTATGTTGTATGTAAAGAAAGCTAGGTTCCAAAAGGTATTTTAAGATGCAAAAAATTGCTAATACGAAGGTTCGAATCCTTCCCTGCCCACCAACGACGTATCTGTTCGAACTTTTTATAGAACAGATAGATACAAAAATCAATCAGAAATGGTTGATTTTTTCTTTTGCGAAAAATCATCCTAAATCTATAAAGAAGGGATGGTGTTTGAAATGAAGATAATTAAGCAAGAACTAGAATTTGAGGAATGTCTAAAACAACGACTTGAATTTATATGTGAGTTTTCTAAAGTTACCCCTATTTTTATAAATGGTAGCATTAGAAAATTAGAGAAAACTAATCTTACATATATTGAGCCACATAGAGTGATTATTAAAAATATTACTTTTTTAGTTTTTAATTATTCTAATGATGTGTATATCACTAACTTAACTAAAAAGATAAAATTATCAGAGTTAGAAGAATATTTTAAAAACATATAATTGTAAATATTTGACATTTCTTAAAATCGTAGTATAATATAATCAATAAAAAATTTATATTTGCTCGGCAAGAGCTAGATATATGAGTACTTTGAAAAAAATTATATTATATTGCATTATTATATTTTAGTTTATAATAGATGGATTTTAGAGATGTCAGTAGTACTCGTATTGTACTTTGATGTCTCTTTTTTGTTAGATTGACCAGCTATAAAAAGTCAATAGAAAAATGAAAAAAATTTGAAAAAGT
>CANPDB010000081.1 GCA_947572725.1 uncultured Clostridium sp.
TTTCTAAATATTTCAATATAGCTTTCTCAACTACAGCTAATGCTTCATAACTACTTATATATCTTCCGCATGTCTATTTCTCATCTCACTTCTTATTATTCTTATTCTGTGATTATATCTACTCTTATATATTTCTGCTAATTTGTATTTATTTAGTCCGCTTCTCCAGAGTTTTATTATTTCTTTTTCTATCATTACTACACCTCTAAAATGTAGTATTTGCTATTATATTGTTTCTAAACTTTCTTTATATTGCTTTTTTCTTAAAATCACGGCTCTATTTTTTTAATATCCAAATATTTTAAATGTTCTAATATTCTACTTGCTAAATATTTTATTCTTTCTGTTCCTGCTTCTATTAGCTTTCCGTTTTGTATATATTTAAAGTCTTGACAAATTTCTCTAATCTCATTTGCTTCATCAATTGCCCAATCTTTACAATTTGTTTCTTTTTCTTCCATCATCGCACCTCTTTCTTATTTATTTGTTTTTTTATGTTAGCTTCTTTCCACAATTCAAACAATAATTTGCTTTAACTTCTAAGTATCTTTCTCCTGTCAAATCTTCTAATTCTTGTCTTAACTCTTCTGTGTGCGTTAGTGGTGCTAATATATCTTTCATTATTTTTTGTGTTTTTACATATACTTTTGCATTGCAAAGTTCACACATTTTTACAACTCCCTTCCACACATAGGACAATAATTTATATCGTGATATACTCCATTTCCACCATTAGTAGTAATAAAAATCCCTGCTTTTTCATCGTTTTTACATTTCATTATCCAAGAACTATATATTCTATCTTTCTTAAATCCTGCTGTTTCTTGCAATTCAAATTGTTTTCCTGCTATTGTATTGTCGGTTTTGGGTTTACAATATTCGCACATTATATTTTCTCCTTTTCTGTATCTAATAGTTCTTGACACATATGTATTTTTCCTCTTAAATACTTAGTTCTGTTACTCTCTTGTCCGCTTTGATGTTCTAATAATATTTCATATTCTTCTTGTAATTTTATTAAGTCCTTTTTTATATTTTCTACTAAACTATCATACTTATTTGCTTTAGCTTGCAATTCTATTATTTCGGTATTTTTTACACATCTATGTTCACACATATTATTTTTAAATTCTTCGCTATCTTTTAAATTTTGTTCTGCTAGTCTTTTATATTTTTCTCTATCTGCTAATATGTTTTCTAGTGCTTTATATATCTTGTCTGTATTTTCAAATTCTGGATTGTCTAAATCTTTAAATGTCTTGTATTCTTCTATCATTGCTTTTATAAATTTTATATCTTCTTCTATATATTTTTTATTATTCATTTATCATACCTTCTTTCTCACTTGATTTTAAATTTTTAACATCTTCCCAATATCAGCAAAACGTTTTATTTTACTGTGTTAGCTTATTCTGATGATTTATTTGATGTTACCGACATCGATGTCGCTACCATATTGATTCTTTTTTTCTTTTGTTTTTCTTTCATAGTTTTATCCTTTTCTTATTTCTCTATTATTTGATTATTATTTTTCTTATAATAACTTTTCCTGCTTTTATACATTCCTTGAAAATACTGTAAATTATCTACTAAGTCATAACAAATCGGTTTTACTTTATTTTCAAATTTTCTTTCTATTCTTCCTACAGCTTGTATGATTGTTGCTTTATCTCGATGAGGACTTGCTAAAATTAATCTATCTAATCTTGGTATATCAAGTCCTTCTTTTGCTAGTCCATATGTTGCAAATAAAACTTTTTCTTTTCCTTCTCTTATTTCATCTATTGCTTTTTCCCTTATATCTTTTTTTGTTTTTCCATCTATTATATTTCCATATCCTAGTTTACTTTTTAAGTACTTCATTTGACTTATTCTATCTGCTAATACTAATGTGTAATTTTCTTTGCACTTTTCTAATATTCCTAATATTAGATTGTTTCTTTCTTTATCTATTGCTAATGCTGTTGTTAATTGTGCATATCTTATTGTTCCATCTGTTCCTTGTGCTTCTTCTGGTATTTCATCAAATCCAGTATTTACCTTTATTATTGTTGCTGGTATTATTCTGTTTCCTATTACATCTTTTTCTAATTCAATGATTGTATTTCCTAACAATCCAAACATTGCTTTTTCTGTATTTTTAACTGAACGATAAGGTGTTGCTGTTAAAAAATACTTATATCTAGCACTCAATTTATTTATAACTTTGTAGAACATACCCGCAGAATAAGGAGTTCCACATATTCGATGTCCGCTCATCAACTACAATTACATCAAACATATCAGTATATTCAGTTAAATCTATTTTTGAAAGAGTTTGAGCTGTAGCAAAAGTAATATGAGTACCAATTTCTATTTTCCCATTACATATCTTCCCTAATCCGAACATTTTCTAGTTTTGTTTTTGCCCTATTGTAAGATTGATTAATTAAATCTAAAGTATGACTTATCCATAAAGTTTTCAGCCCTATCCTAGAAATTAACTCCAAAGCAGTTTCAGTCTTTCCGCTACCGTGCAGGCATTATAATTCCGACCATTTTTCTTATGTAATGCTTTTTCTACAACTTTTTCTTGATAATCGTATAAATTAATTTTGCTTTTATATTCTAGTTTTTCTCCATAAATTATTCTATTTTCATAATGTGTTTTATCATTATCTATTTTCCATAACCAATCTATAAAACCAAATGGAACAATTAATTCGTTTCCATCGATTTCATACCAGACTAAAAAACGTGGAGTATTGCCTGTCCATTTTCCTAATCTTTTTAATTGTTCATATTGTGGATTTTTTATAACTAAATTTTCTTTTACGTAATCCTTCATTCGCTCTGTTGGATTTACTATTCTAATAGTGTTACTTACTATGTATCTCATCTTTTGCATACCTCCATTTATAACCATATGCTATTTTATATTTTCCATTGCAACAGCGACAAATGTTACCTTGTGCTGTACTAAATTTTCTTTCTGCTTCTGCTATCGAATGGAAAGTATTTATTATTTCATGTGTATCTTTATCAATTTGCAGTACTGACCTTCCTTGTACTTTTTTGTTTTTTTCTGCAATTTTCTTATAATCTGTATTCTTTATTGCCTTATTACTTCTGTTACCATAACTATTGTTCTGTTTAATACTGCACCATTCTAAATTGTTTGCATAATTATTTGTTTTGTTTTCATCTTTATGGTTTACACAAGGGTACTTCTTAGTATTATCTATGAATGCCTGTGCCACTAATCTATGAACTAAAAATGTTTTAGGTTTTCTATTCTTATATAAGCCTATTTTTAAATAACCGTTGGTACATTTTATTAGTTTTAGTGTTTTTTCTTTATTTATTGCTTTTACTCTTCCCATATTACTAACCTGATATAATCCTTCATAGCCTTTTATATCTTTCCATATTTCTTCCATTACATTACACCTTCTTCCGTTTCTCATTTTTTTCTAATTTAAGTTCCTATATTCTGTATATATCCTTTAGTTCAACTGATTTTTCTTTAAGGTCTATATTTTGAAATGGTATCCTGTAAATTTCTTTTTCATTCCATTTAACAACTAAAAAATAGTTATCATTACCTGTTTGTTTTAATTTCTTATAAGCTAATATTTGATTTTGTTCCAGTCGTTCAAGAGAAAACCTTTTATATTTACTATGTACCGTTTTACATTCAAAACAATAAATTATATTATTTTTACCTGCCACAATATCCATTGGTTGTGAACCTGTATGTTGCTTCGGAGCTAATAGCGTTACCCAATACCCCTCTTTGCTTAATATCTCTGCAAATTCTTTCTCAAAACTATTTCCGTAATTTTTTATTACACTTTAAATCCATTTAATATTTCCTCCTTTGTTGCTTCTGGTATCTCTTTTAATATTTCACCTAAGTTATCAATAATCTCTAATAAGACATGTATATACTTATCAATTTCTTTTCTGTGTTCTTCAAGATATTTACA
>CANPDB010000082.1 GCA_947572725.1 uncultured Clostridium sp.
ATACTATATTTATTTTATTTTGACTACTTACCCACTCGATTTAGCGAAGAGCCAAAATATAGTAGTAGCAATAGGCAGAAGAAAATCTTAAACACTTTATTATAAAAGTGTTTAAAGTAAGGAGGCAAAAATGCACAGATTAGATCAATTTAATGAAATTCTCGGAAACTTAAGTTCAGTTGTGGATGAACTGGAAGCAAATGTATTGCGGGAAGGATGGTACAATGACAAAATGGAAAAAGCACTAGAGATTGTAAGAGGCATAAAAAATTCCCAATTATATTATATTGACGGAGAGAAGCTGGACCAGTTAGATTTTTCACCAATTCCAGTGAAAATAACTATGGAACAGGCTGGAGTTAAAAATAATGAGCAGAGAAAGATTATGGAGAATGATTTGATCCATTACGTTAAGGTATTGTTAAATGGATTAAATAAAAATTCTGACATAATAATGTTTTATCTACGTGAATATAATATTTCGACATATGAATTTCTTATCGGATGGAAATTTTAAGGTTACCTCTATATGAAGAACGAAGAGCTTGGCGCTGTGTTGTGCTGAGCTCTTTATTTGCATAATAATATTTTTCTTGAGTACAAACTTATAATATGTTATACTAAATAGGAAAAAAAGAGAAAGGAAACATACTATGAAAACATTAATAAAAAAATGTAATTTAATATCAATGGACGAAAACAGAGAAAAATATGAAGAAACCATAGACATATTAATAGAAGACAAAAAAATAGTAAAAATAGAAAAATACATAAAAGAAAAAGCAGACAAAACAATAGATGCAACAGGAAAGGTCATTATGCCAGGTCTAATTAATACACATTCACACATAAGTATGAGCATTTTTAGAGAAACAGTAGATGGATATAAAACACAAGACTGGTTAAAAGAAAAAATTTGGCCAATGGAAGATAAATTACAAGAGAACGATATATATTGGGCAACATTATTGTCATGTATAGAGATGATAAAAACAGGAACAACAACAGTTAATGATATGTATTTTATGACAGATAAAATAATAGAAGCAGCACTAAAAAGTGGAATTAGATTACAAACAACTCGTACTTTAATGGGATACGAAGAAAAAGATGAAGAAAGAATAAAAGAATTAGAAGAATTAATAGAAAGATATAAACAAGATACAATTAGTTTTAATGTAGGAATTCATGGATTATACACAAGCAATGAAAAATATGTGAAAAAATGTATTCAATTTGCAAGAGAAAAAAAATTACCTGTACATATGCATTTCTGTGAAAATGAACAAGAAAGAGAAGATATAAAAAAAGCTTATAATGTTAAAAGTCCAGTAGAAGTAATTAACAGAAATTTTTCCGAGACTCATAATATATTAGCACATAGTGTAAAACTGAATATAGAAGATATAAAACAATTAAAGAAAACAAATTCTTATATATCTCATTGTCCAATTAGTAACTTAAAATTAGGATGTGGTGTAGCAAAAATAGAAGAAATGCTAGAAAACGACATATGCGTATCTTTAGGAACAGATGGACAAGGAAGTGGAAGCAATTTAGATATGTTTGAGACAATGAAATTTACAGCGCTATTGCAAAAAGGAATTAATGAAAATCCAGAGGTTTTACCAGCATACGAAGTTTTAAAAATGGCAACAATAAATGGAGCAAAAGCATTAAGATTAGATAAAGAAATTGGAAGTATAGAAGTTGGAAAAAAAGCTGATATTATTATGCTTAACTTAGACGATATATTAACACAACCAATAAACAATATATTTGCAGAAATTGTTTATAATGCAAAAGGAACAAATGTAGAGACGGCAATAATTAATGGAAACATAGTTATGGAAAATGGAAAAATTGATGGAATAGAAGAAAACAAGATAATTAATAAATGCAATGATATAATAGCTAGAATATCAAAATAAAAGGAGAAAAGGGATATGTTTGAAAATACAGTTGGTATAAATGAAATTTTTACAGTAAGAAATATTATAATTTATTTTATTTTAATAAATTTATTTGGATTTTTTATAATGTGGTTAGATAAAAGAAAAGCTAAAAAGGGAAAATGGAGAATTCCTGAAAATACATTATTTATAATAACAGCGTTAGGTGGAGGAATAGGAACAATAGCAGGAATGTATACTTTTAGACATAAGACACAGAAACTTAATTTTGTAATAGGATTTCCTTTTATAACGATTTTGGAAATAATAACAATTATCTATTTTTGTCTTAAATAGTTTTAATAATTATAAGAAATATTTATTTGCTAGATTCAAAAGTGTTATAATTATTTATTGTTTTCACTGCCCCATTCTAAAAATTCTATAGAAAAGTTAGAAAACTTTTCTAAGAATTTTTGAACGGTCACCCCGGAGTCGTTCAATAATAAATAATTATAACACTTCTAATGATTAATATACTATAAATTTTATGTAATTTGTATAAAAACTAAAAAGTCTTAAATACTCTAAAATAAAGAGATTTAAGACTTTTTGTTTTTTTAATAAAGTAAAAAAGTAAGTACACATAAACAGTAGCTAAAAAAAGAAAAAAATGTAAATATTATATAAACTAAAATCAAATGTGAACAACTCGTGAACTAAAAGTGAGTAAATTGAGTTATTCACAAAGTTATCCACAATATCCACAAATTATAACATATATTGTGGATAACTACAAAAAAAGCTAAAAAAGGATACATAATGTAAAGCAGGCGACATAATTGTAAAAGAAATGAAACGTTAATGTAATATATTTGTAAAAAATGTTTTTGAATTGAAAAATAATAACTGCTATATATGACAAAAATGTATATAAAGGGTATAAATAATGTTTAATTATTTATAATAACACAAAAAAGTTATTTTTTCATATTATATATAAGGACTATTATAAAAGATTAGATAGCAATTTTACAATTCACAGATTAAGTAAATATTAACAAATTTATTATAAATATAAAACTAATAATAGTGAATTGTAACATAGCAATTGCTTGAAATTTAAATTACTTTTTATATATTAGTTTAAATAGCGCGAGAAGGTTTATAATTATTTATTTTTGAGCGACTCCGGGGTGACCGTTCAAAAATTCTTAGAAAAGTTTTCTAACTTTTCTATAGAATTTTTAGAATGGGGCAGTGAAAACAATAAATAATTATAAACCTTCGGGAGCGAGTAGATAACTTAACTAAAAATAAAAGTGGCTTAAATTCAAAGAAATTGCAATACAAAAATTAGGAGGAGAAAATGTTAAATAAATTTAGATATATTTTAAGAAGACAACAATGTAGAAGCATAGATAACAGTGATGTAAATATGGAGCAACTAGAAAAAATGGTAGAGCAAGGAGCAATATTATTAGATGTAAGAAGTCCACAAGAATATAATGAAGGACATTTAGAGCAAAGTATATTAATTCCAGAATATGAACTTAGAATGAAAGCACAACAAATGTTAAAAGATAAACAACAAACAATTATTGCATACTGTAGTTCAGGAATAAGGAGTAAAAAAGCACAAAAAATGTTAAAACAAATGGGATATACACAAGTATATAATTTATATCAAGGATTGGAAAACTATTAAAAATCTATTGAGGTTTTTTTTGTTGTATGATAGAATAACACTATAATTACAACAAAGAAAATACTAAATAGGAGGAAGAATGGATAACAGACAAAAACATATAAGAAATTTTAGTATAATTGCTCATATTGACCATGGTAAATCAACACTAGCTGATAGATTAATAGAAATGACAGGAGTATTATCTAAAAGAGAAATGGAAAGTCAAGTTTTAGATAATATGGAAATCGAAAAAGAAAGAGGAATTACTATTAAATCACAAGCAGTTAGGATGATTTATAAAGCAAAAGATGGACAAGAGTATACATTAAATTTAATAGATACACCAGGGCATGTAGACTTCAATTATGAAGTATCAAGAAGTTTAG
>CANPDB010000083.1 GCA_947572725.1 uncultured Clostridium sp.
CAATACCAGAAAAACCTAAAAGCAGAAATCAAAAATATATAACAAAATAAAAATTGCAGCACAATGTTGCAATTTTCAAAACGAATACAAAATTTGTATAGAAATAGCAGAATACACAAATATATCTAAAAGGAGAATGAATTGGATAAGAAAAAAGTAGCAAGTCAAATACTAGTATTTTTAATATTTTTCGCAATAATTATAATTGCGATTGTAATACAAAATAATAATATACATACAGAAACAAATAGTACTGAATATGCAAATCTAAACATCAATCAAAATGAATTAAACATATTTTATTTAGATGTAGGACAAGGAGATAGTACTTTTATAACTATAAATGGTTGTAATATGCTAATAGATAGTGGCAATGAACAAGATGGATATTACATTGTACAATTTTTAAAAGAACAAAATATAGAAAAAATAGACTATTTTGTACTTACTCATTGTGATGAAGATCACATCGGTGGTGCTTACAAAATACTAGACGAACTACAAATAGGAACTTTATATTTGCCAAACAAAGAAAATGACACACAAACTTATGAAAGACTATTAAAGGCAATTGAAAGAAATAATATAAATGTTAATAAAAATCTAAAAGAATCAAAAGAAACACAATACACAATTGGCAATGCTAGTTGGGAAATTTTAAGTGTTGATGCTAAAAACAATCTTAATGATTCTTCAATAGTAATTGAATTAGAATATGCAAATACTAAATATCTATTTATGGGAGATGCTACAACAAAAGTAGAAGAAATGGTTGAATGGAATAAAGTAGATGTATTAAAAGTAGCACATCATGGCTCTAATAGTAGTACAAGCCAATTATTTTTAGAAAAAGTTAAACCTAAATATGCAATAATTTCAGTTGGAAGAGATAATTCGCATAATCTTCCTGATATAGATATAATCGAGAGATTAAAAAACAATAATATTAAAATATATAGGACAGATGAAAATAACACAATTTGGATTACTAGTGATGGAACACAAATTGAGATAAATCCTTTAAAATATAATTTAGATGGAACTGGAAGAAAGCAAGCAATACTTTTTGAAAGAAAGTATCGTTTAGCTTTCTTTTTTAATTGCCATGAGTATGAGGTAATTCAGCTCTTCTAACTACATGATATAATCCATCATTTTGTAATTGAAGTTTGATAAATCCATCATTAACTAAGCCATTTAATTCCTGTCTATAAATCATTTCATTTGGAATATTATATTCTTCATGATTAAAATAACATTGAATATGATTTTTCTCAATTTCGTTAATATCAAGTAACGTATCTTGGGGTAATTTTGATAATCTATAAGTAACATTTGATTTAGCTAAGTAATCTCGTAACTCATGTATAAAACTATCTACAAAAGTATCTTTTAATTTGGTGTTATGAAGTGATAAATCAAGCTCACGCAAACCATTAGATAAAGAGTTAAAAAAATCATTCATGAATAAAACCTCCTTTGAAAATAAAAAAATTTAGAATAAAAACTAAATAGATTATACAATGGATTAAGAGAAAATTCAATAAAATTATAATAAAAATATGTGTATTTATAGAAATTCTTATTATAATATTTGAATTTTTAAATAATTATGATAATATAAACATAATAGATTAATAGAAAGGTTAGAAAAGATATGAATTTATATATAAGTGCAAGTAATAGAAAAAACAATAGTTATAACTTATTAAGCAAATTAAGAAATGAAAATGATATTTTTCTTTCATTAGCTGATTTAGATATTAAATATTGTATAGGTTGTAATGCTTGTCAAAAAAATGCAGGAAATCAATGTGTATTAAAAGATGATATGAAGAAAGTTTATGATGCAATTAGTAAATGTGATAACATTATAATAATGTCTCCAATTTATATGAATCAAATAACAGGTATTTTAAAGAATGTATTTGATAGATTTAATCCTTATTGTGCTAGTGAAAATTTGAAAGGCAAGAAGATATATTTAATTACAGTTGGTCAAATGAGTGAAGAAGAACAGCAAGAGATATGCGATTCCATTGATAATTGGTTTAAGAGTATATCAGAGTTTTTATACTTTGATTTTGAATATCTTTATAATTTCACAAGTGGGGATATATTAGAAATAGATAATATAGAAAAAATGTATAAAGAAAGTAAATTAAATAGTATTATAGAGAATATGAAAAGTAAAATAAATAATTAGAAAAGAGGAAGAGCAAACCATGCTAGATAATTTTAAAAGTATTAGTCCAACCGCGATTGTAACTGCATATCCTAGGCAATTTACAGACATACCTTATGAAAAAGAAATATATCAATGGTTACAGAAAAACTGCAAAAATAATGATGTAAAATTAAATAAATTATTAGCACCAGAAATAGAAGCAAGATATAAACTAACTAACAAAATACTTGATGATTTAAATGTAAAACAGGTAGTTGAAATTGCAGCAGGATATTCTTCAAGAGGTATAATATATGCCGAAAAAGGATATGAGTATATTGAAATGGATTTAGAGGAAGTAGCTAAAAATAAAGTTAGATTACTAAATGATATTGCCAGTATTCCTAACAATTTACATATAACAAGTGGTAATGCATTAAATTATGCAGATTTTGAAAAATGTGATGAATTTCTTGATAAAAATAAAGAAGTAGCGATAATAAATGAAGGCTTACTTAGATACTTAACTTTTGAAGAAAAAGAAATTGTTGCAAAGAATATTTATAATGTATTAAAGAAATATAATGGAGTATGGATTACTTGTGATGTTACACCTAAGAAGTTTATAGAAAAGCAAAATGTATGCTTACCAGATTTTAATAAAAACTTAAATCAAGTTACTTCAAGAAATGATTTGCAAGACAGATTCAATGATATAGAACATATAAAGTTATTTATGATGAAAATAGGATTTAAAGATATTGAGATTCATAGATTTATTGAAATGAAAGAACAGTTAAAATCGTTTGAAATATTAGTTGTCGCAAAAGAAGAATATGATGAATTACTAGAAAATGCAATAGTAGCTGTTATTAAAATATAAACTTTTCTAAAAAGTATTGCCAAACCTAAAATTTTATGCTAAATTTAAAATATAGTTAATAGCAAAAAAACACTGATTTGTGGGTACATTTCTTGAAAACTATTGCTATAACTACATTTGAAACGGAAACAAGTAACTTTTTTGTGATAGATTTTTCGAATACGTTCTACGCAAAGGAGCCAATAAAAAAACCTTCACATTGGGAGAAGTTTAATAAGGACAAAATTTTATTGTGTTAGATAGTCGAGTAAAAGATATAAATTATTTAGTCAAATTTGTAGTGAAAATCAATTTATGGAGGTTTTAACTATGATAGAAATAACTTATCACAAAGAAGGAGATTATTTTGTTCCTGACTTATATTTAGAGAAAGAAAATTATGAGGAAGATTATATTATTGGAAAGTATGGTCATTTACGATTAGAGTATTTAAAAAATCACAAAAAGGCTGAATATATAATAATGTTTATGAATTGTACTTTAAGAAAGCATATTGTAGAAACTGATAAACAAGCTAAACAAAGATTTGAACTACTTATGAAACAAATGCTAACCCAAAATCCTATTGATGAAAATTTGAAAAATACTGACCCTTTAAAATGGACTGGACTTATGAATAATTATAAGCATTCAATTGAAGAAATTATATTTAAAGAATTGATTTATTGTTAAATTCATTTGAGCAGAGAATTACTTGAAGCTCTGCTCAAATTACATATATTATCTTATAAAAAGCTCTTTTAGAACTTTAATTATTTAGGACTTTTTCCTTACTCATATACAAATTATAATAATATCCATGTTTTTTAATAAGTTCCTGATGATTACCCATTTCTA
>CANPDB010000084.1 GCA_947572725.1 uncultured Clostridium sp.
TTTGACTACTGAAAAATTTTTCTGCTACCTAGCATAAAATTTTTTCAGTATCTTTCTGCTATGCTTTGTAAGAATATAGAGCAATACCTATATAGTCTTTTTTAACATAACAAAAAGACCCATTAGGCACAACAAATAAAACTACTAATATTGCAATTTTTTTTGCAAAGTAGTGAGTTTTACTTGAAACATGCTAATCGGTCTTAACCACTGCTGGACATTTTACATATTATTCATTCTAAACCAGCCAAATATATTTCACCGCATTGGGTTAATAAGCTTATTACAAATCTTAATTCTCTATGTATCGGAAGTGGGAGAATAACTTATTGTACCACTTTATTAACCGTGTTTCGTGTCTATTAATTTTTCAGTGTACTATAGAATACACATACTATATATCATCTTTTTATGTAAATGTCAAGAAATATGGGAAATTCAGTTGAAAAAATTGAAAAACATGATATAATTTACTTATTGAAAAGCTTTTAAAAAGAAAATAAGGAGATTAAGAATGGATATAAATATAAGAATGGCAAATAGTAAAGATGAAAATGAAATATTAGAAATATATCATTCATTAATAGGAACACTAGGATGTACTTGGAGTGAAGAATATCCTTCAATGGAAGATATAAGAAATGATATTAGCAAAAAATCGTTATATGTTATGTGTGATAAAAATAAAATAATTGCTGTAGCAGCTGCAGGAAAAGATACTGAACTTGAAGATTTAACCTGTTGGAGCAGAGATATAAAACAACCTTGTGATTTAGCGAGAATAGGTGTATTAAAGGAGTTTCAAAACAGAGGATTGGCTAAAAAATTGGTAAAATATATTGAGAATGATGTTAAAAAAAGAGGATTTGATGGTATACATTTTTTAGTAAGTAAAACAAATCCATCTGCATTATCAATATATAATAAATTAGGTTATAAGTCTTGTGGAGAAACGAACATGTATGATATTAGCTGGTTTTGTTATGAAAAACCGATTTATGATATTCCAATAAATACATTGTTTATGCTAATGTCATTAGATGGAAAAATTAATAGTGGTGATAGCGACAAATTAGATCCAGATAAGGATTGGTGCAAAATAGATGGCGTAAAAGAGGGACTACATCAGTATTATGAAATCGAGCAAACAACTGACTGGTATTCTTTGAATACTGGTAGAGTAATGGCGAAAATAGGAATAAATGAAAGAAATGAAAAACCAAAGAAGGTTGAAGTTAGATTTGTAATATTAGATAGGAAACCACATTTAAATGAAAAAGGAATAGAATATTTATGTAATTGGACAGAAAAAACTTTTATTGTAACAGACAATAAACAACATCCTGCATACAAATTATTAGATAAGTTTGATAATTTAGAAGTATTATACTATGATGATATAGACTTATTAAAATTAATGAAAGATTTAAAAAAAGATTATGGTGTCGAAAAGATAACAATTCAATCTGGTGGAACATTAAATGGAGAATTTTTGAGAAACAATTTAATTGACTATGTAAATGTTGTTATTGCACCTCTTTTAGTTGGAGGAGCTAATACTAACACATTGATTGATGGAAAAGCAATTAAAGAAGTAGAAGAATTGAATAAACTAAAAGCTTTAAAATTAATTGAATGTAATATATTAGAAGATTCATACATCAATTTAAAATACGAGGTTATAAAGTAGTGAAAATTAAAAATTTGATATAGTATAAAAAATGTGTCACATAAAATTTTATGTTTTATCTGATTTAAAGAATAAAAATACTAAATAGAAAGTAGGTAAATAATGGATTTAGAAAAGAAAAATAACAATTCCATGATTATTAAATATCAAAATACAGATAATGTATTAGAAGATGTTTGCTCTATTATTGATTCTGCAAAGAATTATGCTTATCAATCAGTTAATATGGCTTTAGTAGAAAGAAACTGGTTAATTGGATATAGAATTGCAGAAGAAGAATTAAAAGGTAAAGATAGAGCAGACTATGGTATAGAAGTAATTAAAAAATTGTCTAAAGAACTGACAAAAGAATATGGAAAGGGTTTTGATAGAAGCAATTTATATCGATTTTTAAATTTTTATAAAAATTTTCCACAAATTGTCGACGCATTGAGTCGACAATCTGGAATGTTATTATCTTGGACACATTATAGAACTTTATTACAAGTTTTTGATAAACAAGCTAGAGATTGGTATGAAAAAGAAGCATTTGAGCAAACTTGGAGTACAAGAACACTACAAAGAAATATTGATACTCAATACTATTATCGACTTTTAAAATCACAAGTTAAAGAACCTGTAATAAAAGAAATGCAAGAAAAAAATAGAGAACATTATTTATTGAAAAAATTAGAATTTGTAAAAAATCCAGTAATAGCAGAATTTTTAGGTTATTCATTAGATAGTGAGTTTACTGAAACAGAATTAGAAACAAGCATAATAAATAATTTGCAAAAATTTTTAATGGAGCTTCGGAAAAGGCTATGCTTTTGTAGCAAGACAACAACATATTCATACAGAGAAAGAAGACTACTATATAGATTTAGTTTTTTACAATTATATTTTAAAATGTTTTGTGTTAATTGATTTAAAAACTAAAAAGATAACGCATCAAGATGTTGGACAAATGGATATGTATGTAAGAATGTACGATGAACTTAAAAAATCTAAAGAAGATAATCCTACAATTGGAATTTTACTATGTTCAGAAACGGATGCAGATATAGCGAAATACTCTATTTTACAAGGTAATGAGCAACTATTTACTTCAAAATATAAATTATATCTACCAACTGAAGATGAATTAAGGGCAGAAATCGAAAATCAAAAGACAATATTTAATTTGCAACATGAAAAAGATAGTAATGAAGAAAATAAATAAATTAGTGAGAAATCCAATTCAAAAAAAGGATTTCTCATATTAATTTTAGCAATAAACTAATTCTTTAAATATAATTTCTTCAACTGAATGCTTATAATTATTCATAAGTCCTGTCCATTTTAAAGGGTCAGTATTTTTTAAGTTTTCATCAATGGGATTTTTTTCTAGCATTTGTTTCATAAGTATTTCAAATCTTTGTTTAGCTTGTTTGTCAGTTTCTACAATATGTTTTCTTAAAGTATTGTTCATAAACATTATTATATATTCAGCTTTTTTGTGATTTTTCAAATACTCTAATCTTAAATTCCCATATTTTCCAATAATATAACCATTTTCGTAATTCTCCTTTTCCAAATATAAGTCAGGAACGAAAAAATCTCCCTCTTTGTGATAAGTTATCTCTACCATAACTAAAACCTCCTAAAATTTAATTTCACTACTTTTAGAACTATAATTTTATATCTGCTAAAGCTGTCTATAAATAAAATTTTTATAAAGTGTACTTAACTTATTCTCACTGGGTTAGGACTTCCGTCAAGCCGAAGTCCTGTGCTACGAAGAAAATTCAAAGGAGGTGCTTTTATTGGAGCAAAAATTAGCATATTCTTTTCACTTGGGTAGTGATAAAAATAAAAGTAAATTAGCAAAAAAAGTTGCAAAAGAAAATGTATCTGGTACTACTTCTTTAGCTAATAATGCAATTCAAACTGCAAAAGATTTATCAGATGTAAACAAGCATAATTTAAGAGATTATGATAATCAAACAGAACTAATTAGAACAATATATGGAACAAGTGATATTGTAAATGATGTAAAACAAGTATATTTAGACGAATTTGAACAAGCGAGACTAGAATATAACAACAAACAAACTCGTGAAGATAGAAAAATTGAAGATTACTTCAAAAAAGTATGCGAATCACAAAATGATATTGCGTGTGAAATTATAATAGAACTTGGAGATATGGACTTTTGGA
>CANPDB010000085.1 GCA_947572725.1 uncultured Clostridium sp.
GTATTAAAGATGAATTTGTAATAAAATAAAAAAATTTAATCTTTATTTCTGAAAACCATAGTGAAAATTTGACAATATTTTTAATGCGTGTTAAAATAGGCACTGCAAATAAAAAGACAATAGAATATAAAGGTGAAAATTGGAAACGCACATTATTAAAAAATAATGATTAACGAACAACACGAATAAATAAGTGTTGTCTTTTTATGTTAAAAAGCAAGAAAAAATTAACAATGATTACAACCATAGTAGTAGTAAAATTAATTTTTTTAAACTAAAATTATATATAAAAAGGGAGGAATGAGATTAAAATGGAAAAAGAAGAAAACATATTAGGAAAAGAAAAAATTGGAAAACTAATCAAAAAATTTTCAATTCCTTGTATCATATCATTATTAGTAAACTCGCTATATAATATTGTTGACCAAATATTTATAGGATGGGGAGTAGGATATCTAGGAAATGGAGCAACTAATGTAGTATTTCCATTAACAATGATATGTTTAGCATTTTCACTTATGTTTGGAGATGGAGCATCAAGTTATTTAAGTTTAAAATTAGGAGAAAAGAAAAAAGATGAAGCAGCAAAAGGAGTAGGTAATGGTATTATTGTATCAGTTATAATATCAGTTATATTCTGTGCAATTGCATTAATATTTTTACCACAACTTTTAAATATATTTGGTTGTACAGATGTATTAAAAGATTATGCACTAAAATATGGAACAATTATTGCGATAGGATTTCCATTTATGATGATTGGTACTACCTTAAACTCAATTATTAGAGCAGATGGAAGCCCTAAATATGCTATGACATCTATGGTAGCAGGAGCAGTGTTAAACACAATTTTAGATCCTATCTTTATATTTGTATTTAAAATGGGAGTTCAAGGTGCAGCGATTGCAACTATATTTAGTCAATTTATCACATTTCTTCTTAATGTAATGTATATTAAGAAATTTAAATCTATTAAATTAACTAAAGAAAATTTAAAGCCTAAATTAAACATTACAAGAAGAGTGTCAGCATTAGGAGTAAGTAGTTTTATTACACAAATGAGCTTTGTATTTGTAATGGCTACAGAAAATAACTTACTTGTAAAATATGGTATGGAATCAAAATTCGGACCTGAAATACCAATTACTGTTATAGGGATTGTAATGAAAATAAGTCAAATTCTAAACAGCATAATCATTGGTATTGCAGCAGGAACACAACCTGTTTTTGGATATAACTATGGAGCAAGAAAATTTGACAGAGTAAAGGAAACCTTAAAAATTGTATTAGGTATTAGTGTTGTTATTAGTACAATTGCATTTATACTATTCCAAACAATACCAGACAAACTAATTTCAATTTTTGGTAGTGGTGATGAAAATTATATGGAATTTGCTTGCCTAGCATTTAGAACATATTTACTATTATGTATTTGTAATGGAATACAAATACCAGCAGGAATCTTCTTCCAAGCAATTGGAAAGAGTATAAAAAGTGCAATACTATCTCTATCAAGACAAATATTATTTTTAATACCATCTATGATTATTTTAGGTAGTATATTTGGTATTATGGGTGTTTTATCAGCAGGGCCAGTTGCAGATGGACTAGCATTTATTGTCGCAACAATATTACTTATATTGGAAGTAAAACATTTAAAACAAGGAGAAATTAGTAAACAAGAAGTAGAAGAACAAACAAGTACAGAAACAAAAACAGATAAACACATTGTAATTACCATATCTAGGGAATATGGTTCAGGTGGAAGATATATAGGAAAATTAATTGCAGATAAATTGGGAATCAAACTATATGACAAAGAATTTATAACAAAAGTAGCAGAAGAAACAGGACTATCAGAAGAATATATTGAAAATAATGAACAAAAAAGAGATATCCTAGCAGTTCTAAATAATGGATATTATTCAGGACTAAACAATTCAGATGAATTATTTATAAAAGAATCAGAATTAATTAAGAAAGTAGCAGACAAAGAATCTTGTGTAATAGTTGGTAGATGTGCAGACTTTATCTTAAAAGATAAAGAAAATGTAACAAAAGTATTCGTATATAGTAATATGAAAAATAAAATAGAAAGAGCTGTTAACATATATGGTATCCATAAGAATGACGCAGAGAAAGAAATTAAAAAAATTGACAAATTAAGAGCAAATCACTATAAGTATTACACAGACAAAGATTGGAAAGATAATTCAAATTATGACATATGTATAAATAGTGACACATTAGGAGTAGAAAAAGTAGCAGATTTGATTTGCAAAATGGTTTTAGATAAAAAAGAAGAAAATATCTAAAAAGTCCGAAAATGCTGAAAAATAAGCGAAAAAAATAAAATAATAAGATAAAAGAAAAAGAAAAGTCAGGAAGTTTTGTAAAAAAATTACAAAAATCCCTTGACTTTTTTTGGTAAAGACTTTATAATTAAAAAGGTAAATAAATTATGTAAAATTTTAAAGGAGGAAAAAAATGAAAAATTTAAAAAAATATTTTTCAGTATTAATAGTAGCAATTTTATTAACAATTGCTACAATATCAAACGCTTATGATGGGGTGATAATATTTAATGACAGAATTTTAATGCCATCAGAAATGAAAGAAGGAAAGGCAGAAATAACAATTACAAGAGATGTACCAAATTACACAATGTATTTTGAATTCGTAAAAACAGACAACAATACATATAAAGAAATAGTAAAATTAAAAGATGAACTATATGTAATACAATGTTTCAATATTTGGCAAGATTTAAATGGAATAACACAAGATGAAGACTATGATACATATATAAAAGCATATAATGACTATAAAACAAAATATGGAGTAGCTTTAAATGATTATCAAGATACAAGAATAGATGTAGTAGAATCACAAATAATTTCATTATGGCCTAGCTACACAAATAACTGGTCAACAGCTTCAGGAAACATAGCAAGTATTGACTTAAATAGCTTTAAAGGAGTAGAATACTATACATTATGGATTAAAGTAAAAGACAATAATACTAACAGAGAATACTTATTTGCAGATGTATATGAATTAACAGGAACAAAGAAAGACGAACCTAAAGAAGAAAATAATACAAACACAAATACAAACACAAATACTAATACAAATAATACACCAGTAAACAATACACCAGTAAATAATACGCCAGCAAATAACACACCAGTAAATAACACACCAGTAAATAATATTCCATCAAATAATAATACTGTGAAAAATAACACTACAAAGAACATTACAACAAAAAATCCATCTAATGACTCAACAATTTCAGCTAAAACATTACCAAAAACAGGTATGAACAATGTTATTATAGGATTAGTTGTAGTAGCAGCAATTGCGGCAGGAGTTTCTTATATGAAATATAGAAAAATAAAATAGAATAGAAATAAGGAATAAAAATACATAATTAAAAAAATACAAAGTCTAAAATTAATAGATTTTGTATTTTTTTGTGTAAAAATGGAAGAAGATAGATTAATACAACGCTTGAAATAACTAAAACACAGAAAAATATTATATGAGTTAAATAATCTGGGGAAAAAATATTAAGAAGATATAGAAAAACAAAA
>CANPDB010000086.1 GCA_947572725.1 uncultured Clostridium sp.
TAACGGTTTAAATCAAGACTTACCTTTCTTCTCTATATATTTTTCAGTGTACTAAATAGAAATTAGAGTTTTGGATAAACTAAAATTAAAAAAAATTTCTAAAACACTTGAATAAATTTTAACAATATAGTATAATAGCAAACGTGATAGGAAATACTATCCAAAGTAACAGAGTTAGTAAAGATGTAGAAAGTAGAAGATAAAAGTCTAATATCTAAATTCTAGCATCTATACAATAATTTTCTGGTGATGATGACGACGAGGATACACCTGTTCCCATTCCGAACACAGAAGTTAAGCTTGTCAGTGCCGAAAATACTTGCGGGTTACCCTGCTGGGAATATAGGTCGTTGCCAGATTTAAATATTCCCCAATAGCTCAGTTGGTAGAGCGCTCGGCTGTTAACCGATAGGTCGTTGGTTCGAGTCCAACTTGGGGAGCCATAAAGAAGTTTCGTCGAACTTTTTGTAAAGCTTGATACAACTATATTTCAAGACTATCAAAAAGTTTGATAAACACAAAAATTTAAACCGTTTCAAAAGAAACGGTCTTTTTTTGACCAAAAATATTGAAAAAAGGAGGTTTTTGTGGTATTATGTTACATATAATTAAACAAGAAATCAATATGAGTAAAGAATTACTCTCTAAAATCGAATGGGCGTGCCGTTTAAAATTTAAAGGAAAGGAACAGCCACAGATAATAAATGGTTGTCTAAGAATTATTGAACATACCAATTTAGCGTATGTAGAGCCCCATAGAGTAATTATTAAAGATAGCTTGTACCTATTCTTTAATGAACACGATTATTTCTATGTAAATGATTTAAGTACAAAATATCCGTTATCCAAATTACAAGAACATATCAGCGGAAATACATAACATAGAACGGCAAAGCATTTTAGAGTTTTTAAAAAATTATACTATATTGGTTTATTTGTGTTATTTATAAGAAAATTAAAGAGATAGTAATAATAAATATAAAAACTCTAAAAGTGCTAATAGCTAAAACTATGCTATGTGGCACTTTTTTGTTGCCTTTCTATTCATAAAATTTGGAAGGAGGATATGTAAAAATGAATGAAGAAAGGAAAGTAGCAGGAATTTATATTCGTGTTAGTACAGAAGATCAAGTAAGGGAACGGATTTAGTTTAGGAGAACAGGAGGAGAAATTAAAAGCACTTTGTAAATATAAAGATTATAAAATATATAAAGTTTACAAAGATGCAGGAATATCAGCAAAAGATATGGCAAATAGACCAGCTTTTCAGCAAATGTTAGAAGATATGAAAGCAGGTAAAATTAATTATATTGTAGCCTATAAATTAGATAGAGTTACAAGGTCTGTAAGAGATTTAGAAGTTCTAATATCAGAGTTAGAAAAGCATAATTGCTATCTCATTTGCGATAGAGATGATGTAAATACCTCTTCAGCTAATCGGAAGATTTTTTGTAAGAATGTTAACAGTTCTTTCACAACTAGAAATTGAGATAGTATCAGAAAGAACAAAATTTGGAATGACAGGAGCAATAAAATCTGGACATGTACCTCGGAACTTGCCCATTAGGTTACAAAAGAGAAAATAAGAAAATGGTAATAGATGAAACTACAAAAGATTTAGTTATAAGAATATTTAATATGTATTTAGAAGGTAAAAGTTATCAAACAATAGCAAATATTTTAAATGCAGAGAAAATACCTACGCTAACAAACAAGCAATGGAAAGATGCAACAGTATCTAAAATAATTAATAACAAAATTTATGTAGGAGATTTTGAACAATATAGAAATAAGCAAGAAAAAGAGACAGTTGTTTATATGAATGTTGTAGAGCCGATTATATCAAGAGCAATGTACGAAGATGTACAAGCACAAAAAGAGAAAAATCAAAGAGCATTTTGTAGAGATAGAGTTTATATATTTATGCAAAAACTACTATGTCCTAAATGTGGAAAGATAATGCAATGTAAAGGCTCTGGTGGGCAAAAGAAAAAGTATATGTACTATCATTGTTCGGATTGTAAAACTTATTTAAGAGAGGATTTAGTTGAAGATACAGTTATCTTTTTAATAATGAACTTAATTGAATATGATATGACAGTAAAAAAATATTTCTTTCCTGTTTTAGCAGATAAGAAAGAACGAAATACAGCTAAATTAGATAAAGAGATAGCTAATTTACAAAGCAAAAAGAATAGAATTAAGGAAGCATATCTAAAAGGAATTGTAGAGGTAGAAGATTTTTCAGAAGATTACAGAGTAATTGAAGAAAAATTAAATATGCTAGAAGAAAAAAGAATACAAGCTATTGATATAAATAAACAATCATTTAGTCCACAATCTATAATGGCAGATAGAGATGTAGAAAAAGAAAAACTAATTCGTTCTAATAAGTTTCAAGATATGCTTATGGCAGAATGGAAAAGTAAAACAAAAGAAGAAAAGCAAGAATTTATTTCTAAATTTGTAGAGAATATTGTAATTGAAAAAGATAAGAAAGGCTATTATAACCTAATCAATATAAAATTTAGAAGTAGTTATATAGAACAAATTTCTAAATTGATGGATTTAGGAATGTTTGATATAGCATTACCATTTGAGCAAGGTAAAAAAGAAAGAATAGTAAATACCACTGTGTTAATGGACAAAAAAGAATTAAAAGAATATATGGACAGATTAAATGAATACTACGAAGTTTCTTATTATGAATTAAATCAGTTGGACAAGCCTAAAAAAGGTTACCAGAAAAAATATCTTACAATAGAAGAAGTAAATAGAAATGGAGAACAACTTTTTAAATTAGTGGAACTAATAAGTGATGATAAACAATTTCCACAGAAAGAAGAAAATAGAATTTTAGGGGAGATTAGAATTAAAGAAAGAGAAAAAGTTAGTTAAAAAATTTTATAAATGGAGGAATTAAAAATGAAAAATAAAGAATTAAAAACAAATAATATTGAAAATAAATATGGAATTGAATACACAAAGGTTGGAGATTATTATCTTCCAAATTTGGTTTTAGAAAAAGAAAAAATTATATTAAACAAATATGGAAGAATGAGACTAAAATTTTTAAAAGAAAATAGAAAAGCAGAATATACAATCATGTTTGTGAATGGAACTTTGAATAAACATTTAAAAGAGATTCAAGAAACAGCAGAAAAGAGAATTGACATTATAATCGAACAACTAAAACAGCAAAATAATCTAACAGAAGAAATGAAAAATACAGATCAACTTTATTGGGTTAGTATGATGAATAATTTTAAAAGTACAGCAGAAGAAATTATACTAAAAGAACTAATATATGTATAAAAAATTACAGGTAGGAGCAAACAGACAAATGTATTGCCAAATTTAATGTCTATAAGTGTAGCGAGCATAGGTTTTGTATTGCCACAAAACCGACAGCTTACGCTGAAAGGGGATTTGTATCCCCTATAACCCCTACCTTATGAAACGAAAAAAGTAGGAAAATAGATTTAAAATTAGATAAGAAATTAAAAATTTTTAAAGAAGTTTTTACAAAAAAATAGAACGAAAATTTATCAAAAAGGAAGTGAAAAATTATGAGAAATAGAACAATAG
>CANPDB010000087.1 GCA_947572725.1 uncultured Clostridium sp.
GTGAATTATATTTATATGAAGATTATGGACACGCAGTTTATGAAGAAGCAAAAGATTTTAATGAAAAAGTTTTAAAATATTTAAAGAGATAAATAACAAGTTATAGATTAGTTTGAAACATAACTAATCTAAATTTTATTCGACTATTTAGAAAAAAATCGAAATACTTATTGACTTTTTAATTATAAAATATTATAATCTATTTAGATATATATCGAAATACTATGAGTGAGGTGATTATTTTGGGAATGTCAGAAACATTAAAAGCAATTAGTGACCCTGTGAGAAGAGAAATACTTGAATTATTAAAAGATGGAAGAAAAACAGCAGGAGAAATATCAAGTAGTTTCAATTTAACAGGAGCAACAGTATCCTATCATTTATCGAACTTAAAAAAAGCAAATCTAATAACTGAAACGAAACAAAAGAACTTTATATTTTATGAGTTGAATAGTTCTGTATTTGAAGATGTTTTAGTATGGATTTATAAGTTGGGAGGAAATAAGAATGGAAAAGAAAAATAGAAAAACACTAATTTTAAGTGTAATTATATGTTTATTACCAATGATTCTAGGTAGCATACTTTACAATAAACTACCAGAACAAATGCCAATTCATTTTACAACAAATGATGTAATAGATAATTATGCACATAAAAATTTTGCATTATTTGGGTTACCACTAATTATGGCTATTGTTCAAGCAATATGCTTAATTGCTATTAATACAAAATTAAATAAATTAAAAAATGAGGAAAAACCTAAAATATTAAAAATAATGGAATGGTTTATTCCTGTTGTATCAGTGTTATTTTATGTTATTATGGTAGAAGTACCACTAGGAAGCACAGTATATGTTGGAAAAAGTATATGTTTAATATTAGGAATACTACTTATGATTATAGGAAATTATATTCCTAAAATGAGCTATGAGATGAGCAAGACAACATTTCATCCAATGCCTAAAAGTGAGAAGTCATTTAGAAAAATGAGTAAGATTATGGGATATTCATTCATTGTTATGGGAATTGTTTTACTAATAATGATTATATGGGTATAAACACAAATTTGAAAGGTAAAAAGATATGCTTAGTATATTTTCGATAATTTGACAAAAAATTGACAATTATAAATTAAAATATAATAGGGGTCATGGATATGAAATATAAAATTTTAATTGTAGATGATGAAGAAATGATAACAGATCTAATATCTTCACATCTGCAAAACTGTGGATATAACACTCTTATAGCAAATAATGTAAATGAGGCTATGGAAGAATTAAGACATCAGCCAAACCTCATCATACTTGATATTAATATGCCTGGAACAAATGGATTAGAGTTATGCCGTAATATACGAAATCATATATCTTGTCCTATTATTTTTTTGACAGCTCGTATTACAGAGCAAGATAAGATAAATGGATTTCAGTATGGTGGAGATGACTATATTACTAAACCTTTTAGCCTTAAAGAATTAACAGCTCGTATTGAAGCACATTTACGCCGAGATGAGAGAAATAAAAATACTTTTTCCATTTTTACAACTCCTGATGGACTAATCGTTAATTTATCGAAACAAACAATATCTTATGGCGATAAAGAAATACCCTTTTCAAAAAAAGAGTTTGATTTAATAGAATATTTAATTACAAATAAAGGACAAGTTTTTGATAAAGAAAAAATTTATGAAACAGTATGGGGATATGATGCAGAAGGAGATAGTAATGTTGTAAAAGAACACATAAGAAAAATTCGTAATAAATTTCAAGAAATAACAGGAAACGATTATATTCAAACTGTTTGGGGAGTGGGCTATAGATGGAAAAATTAAAAAGGAAATGCAGTTCATTACAAAATTATTTTGTATTAATAGTTTTAATTACATTTTTCATTGTTATATGTTTATCATTATTAAGTATATGGGGATGTCAAAAATTTCGAGAGTATTTATTGCCAGACTCTAATACGATTTGGGTAACATTAAATATAACATATAGTGATGGAAGAACGAAAGAACTTGAATTTAGTACAGAATTAGGACAAGAAATGTATGATATTCCCTTAGTGACAGTAGAAGAAGGTGGTTCGATAAATAAATCTGAACTATCTGATATAAAAACAAGTATTGAAAAAATTGAAAATAATTTTGATATGCTAACTCCAAAAAGAAAAATTGCATATCAAATATGTGGAATATCAATGATAGCAATGCCAATGATATTTTCTATAGTTGGAATTTTAATTTGTGGATTTATTTTTTATCGTAAGAAATTAAATAAACCATTAAAACTCCTTGAAAATTCAATGGAACAAATATCAAATAAGAATCTTGATTTTGAATTGTATTATAATTCTAATGATGAAATGGGAAGACTATGTTGTACTTTTGAAGAAATGCGACAAACATTAGAAAAGACCTACAAAGAATTATGGAAAATGATTGAAGAAAGAAGATTAGTGCAAGCATCAGTAGCTCATGATTTAAGAAATCCAATATCAATTATAGAAGGATATACAGAATATTTACAAACAAATTTACAAAATGATAATTTAAGTAAAGAAAAAATTTTAGAAATTACTTCAAATATAAATAAAACAGCTAAAAGACTAGAAAGATACACAGAGTCTATTCGTACGATTAATGCTTTAGAGGATATAGAAGTAAATCGTAAAGAAATCTCTACTCGAAAATTCATTGAAGATGTAAAATCAGATCTAAAACAAATGACAAAGTCTAAAGGAATAGGATTGGATTTAGAGGCAGAGAAGTTATTTAAAGAAAAGATAAAGATAGATTCTTATATTATTTATAGAATTTTAGAGAACATAGTTAATAATGCTCTTAGGTATTCCAAAGAAAAAATTAATTTATCATTTAATATACAAGAAAATTATTTAATAATCTCTATTGTAGATGATGGTATAGGTTTTTCAGAAGATGTTTTAAAAGAAAGAAACAATTTAATTATACCTACTGCAAGTGATGGCAAACATTGTGGATTAGGATTAATAATTAGTCGTATTCTTTGCAAAAAGCATGGAGGAAAGCTAGAATTATCTAATGATATATCTGGTGGAGCAAAAGTAAAAATTTTTATAGAAATTTGACCGATTTTTGACTTTTATTATATATGATTTCCTTATAAGCCATTTATGGCAATATAAGGAGGTTTTTTTATGAAAAAATTAATTGTTTTATTGATAATCATTGGAATAGGTTTGGTATTAATATTTAGTGGGAAATTATTAAAAAATACAGGATTAACAAATGATGATATTGTATCAAAAAGTTTTGATTGGGTAACAGGAAAAGGAACAGATGAGATAGAAATGAAAGGTAAATTATCTTTACTTTCTAAAACTTCAAATACAGATGATG
>CANPDB010000088.1 GCA_947572725.1 uncultured Clostridium sp.
AATGAGGTTTTTTCTTTATTTTTACATAAATTTCATAATTCTGTGGATAACATTTGGTCATTTTTTCAAAAAATACCGAAACTTAAATAAAAAGCTTATATATTGATTTTAAAAATATTTTTGTTATACTATAAGTAATGAATATAATTTTATTTTTAAATATAAGGTAATAAAGGGAGTAAATCGTATGAAAAAGTATAATCAATTGGTATATATATCAAATGTGATTTTTTTAATTTTATTAAGTGTATCCTTAATAAATCATAGTATTTCAACATATTATTCGTTTTCTTATATGATTAGTATATTATGTTTTGTGATGATGGGAATTAATATTATTATGAGTATTATTAATTTTGTTAAAAAGCAATTTAAACTAGCAATAATAGGAATGATAGTACCAGTAATTTTATTTTTTGGTTATATGAGTCCTGAGGGTTCTGATTTCTCAATTTTTATAGTTGCAAATATCATATCATTAATTATTTCTATAATTAATTTATTTTTATCTTCTGATTTAGAACAAACGAATAATAGCAAAGTACCATTAATAATATTTTGTATTTTTAATAGTGTAATATTATTTATAATGTTAGCTCCTATGATAATGAATTGTATTAATATAAAAAATATAAAGAAGGTAATTTCAAATATAGATGAAAATTCAGATATAGAAACATATATCAGTGAAGAAGCTGAGGAATATATATTTTATAATAAAAGAGGTAAAGAAATAAATCGAGTTAATAAGAATTTATATGGAAGAATATATACCATTTCATCTCAAAATGGTAATAAGAATAAATTAATGGCATGTGTAGTAGGTGTAAATGGATCTAAGCTTGTTCTTGGGATTACAGAGAAAGGAGTAATTATTAATTCAAAAGGAGAAAGATTAATGAAACTATATAATATTTTGGGTGATAATTTTAGTGATTATATATCATTCTTAAACTACATAGTTGTTGACCAAAAAATGGTTACAAATGAGCGGTACTTATTAATAAAAGACTGGCTGGAAATATTTTTAAATTTGTGAATTTTTAAAATAAAAAATGCTATAATAACAATAGTATGAATATATTTGGGAGGTAATTAGTTAATATGTCAATAGAAAAACAAAAATTATATAATGAAATAGATACATTACCAGAAGAGCTTACTAATCAAGTTATTGATTTTATTAAATACCTAAAATTATCACATATAAATAAAGAAGCTCCAGATAGTGTAATAATAAAAAGTAAAAAAGATTTAAAGGAAAAACTACAAAAAGGGTTAAATGATATAAAAAGCAATAAGGTATATTCTTTAGATGAAACTTTCACTAAAATAGATACAATATAAAATGTCGAGAGAATAGTATGAAAAAATATAAAATTGAAATCTCAGAAACAGCTGAAAAAGATTTAGAAAATATTATCTCATATCTTAGATATAATTTAGCGGAAAACATTATTGCAGATAAGTATAAGATTTTGTTCAAGCAAGAATTAAAAAGATTAGAAGATATTGCTGAAAGCATGATTATTTTGGATGAAAAATTAATAGAACATAAAAATATTGAAAAATGGTTGGTTCATAAACACAGTGGCACCAAAGAATTGCTAAAGTCCAAAACCGCTGATAAGACACCAAAACATTGAAAATTATATATTTTGCTCAGACCTTTAATAAAACTTTTAAGATTATTAAAACTTAATAAAAATGATTAAAAATTAAATTATAAAGGGACATTAAAGGCACAAGAAAAGCACAATATTTAATGAAACATCGCGGGATGGAGCAGTTGGCAACTCGCAGGACTCATACCTCTGAGGTCGGTGGTTCGAGTTCGTCTCCCGCAACCAATTCGGAGGTTTTTACCTAAAGGAATGTCCCTTTAAGTGTAATTTTTAATACAGAGATTTTACTATAAAAGTAAGGTTTCTTTTTCGTTTATAAACACTTTCATACTTTATAAATTTGCCCTTTAGCAAAATTAAAAGATATGGAGGTGCATAATATGAGTCAAAAAGAACAACCAAATTATTATGCAATCATACCTGCAACAGTTAGGTAAGAAGTAAACATTTAGTATATACTAGTTTTTATAGAAAAAAAGTGAAGACAATCGTTGACAAATCAAGTAATTGTTAGTATTATAAATACATAATTTATTAAAAGAAAGGTACAAAAAAATGGGATATTTTACTTTAGCCACAGAAGATAAATTTTTTATAGAAAATAAGATGCATGCATATATTAAAGAAAAAGGGAAATTATGTCACCCTACGTTTTTAGCTCAAATATTAGGAGGAATAGCAAGTGAAGATATAGTTAAAACATTAGATGGAAAATCATGGTGGTATCAAACATCATCAGCAGATGGTTTTGGCCATGCTATTGAGGTATCACGTAAAACTGCACAAAGAGGTGCTCATGAACCGAAACATCGAAGCTGTATAGCGAGACCATATTCTAGTTCGTTTTCTAAAATTATAAAATTACCTAAAATTACTGATAGAGGAGATAATTGGATTCAAATAGAATGTAGTTTGTATGCTCAAGATGCATTTTGCGAGAGTGATGCTAAACGATTTGAAGAAAATTTTCAAAATAATAATCTAGAAAAATTAGATGGATTGAACTATATATTTGACACTAAAAAATGGAATGACTTTAGTAAAACTCCTAAGTGGACTGAATATCCAAGATATAAAGATAAAGAAACAGGTCAAGTTGGAATTAGAATTAAATTATATGCTTTTGTAGAAGAGAGTTTTATGTTGTTGGATGGAAAAATACATAAAAACGGAGATGTGGTTTGGGTTGAAGAAAAACCTGTAAAAATGGCATTAGATGAAAAAAATGGTGATATTCTTTTCGTTGATGGAATATATTCTGGAATACAAATGTTAGATGGTGGAGGATATTATACAGGAAACATGTCAGATACTTTGCAACAACACTATTTAGATAGTAATTTCGAATTAATGATACTTCAAAACTTAGATAATTAATGTATATATTATAAAAATAAAAAATAAGAAAAATATAGGAGGAAACGAAATGTATAAGCTTGAGACAAAAGATACTGACTATATGACAATCGTGTTAACCCATAAATGCAGAAGAGCTTGCCCTTTTTGCACAGATAAATATCGTGGCAGTGAAGAGTATATATCGATGCAAAATGTGGAGAAGGCTTTGAAATTTGCTACTGAAAATAAATTCAAAGATATAATTTTAACAGGTGGAGAACCAACAGAACACCCAAATGTTATTGAAATTGCAAAGAAAATAAAAGAATATGCAGCTATGAGGAATAAAAATTTTTCGCAGTAATAGGCTAAATAATTAGCCTATCA
>CANPDB010000089.1 GCA_947572725.1 uncultured Clostridium sp.
ACATTTATTTCTAGTATCTTATATCTAAACTATATTTTACTTTTACAATTTACTTCATCATTTCTTTAAAAGTATTTTCTTCTAAACTCTTGAAATTAACCTTTTCATTTGATAACATATTCATAACAAAAGCACCTCGTATATTTTTTTCGGTTGTCGTTAACCAAATTATACACTTAGTGCTTTTGTTTTTCTATATCTTCTTAATATTTTTTCCCAAAATTATTTAACTCATATTTTTTATTAAAAATGGGCATTAATGTAGGTTTGTCAAACATATGTCACACTAAATTGATATTTATACTGTTTGAAGTACCTTTTATGATGACTGCTATTTAACTTTACACATATATTCTTCTAATTTTTCTTTTGGACTTAGCCATCCTAGCGGCCTCATTGGAAAATTATTATACTCTCTTATCCAATATTTTGCTCTATTTTTTAAGTCTTCTAAACTATAAAATACTTTATTATAATAAAATCTTTCTTGATCTTTTCGATGACTTCTTTCTACTTTTCCATTTTGCTTTGGTGTATGTGGTTTTATTAATTTATGCTTTATTCCTAATTCTTTTAGTTTGTTTTCAAATAATGTTTTCTTATCTTTTACAAATGCATTCCAGCTTAGTCTATTTGTAAATTCAAATCCATTATCTGTTTGTATTGTCTCTATTTTGAACGGGAATACTTTTACTAATCTTTCTATAAACTCTGTTGAAGCATATGTATCATGTGCTGTTGTAAACCATAAATATCTTATCCTTGTATATTCATCTATTGCTGTATACTGATAAAATCTTATCCCTAATTCTTGTAACTCTTTACTTAGACAGTTTTTAGGTACATATTTTACATCTATTTGTACTTTTTCTCCTGGTCTACTCATCTCTGGGTAATATCCTGCATTCTTTTCTTTTTTCTTACTTGGTGCCTTTTCATATATTCCTAGTTTTATTAACATTCTATATAAACTTGTTACACTTCTTCTATATCCTACTTTTTTTAGCTTAACCCATAATGTCACTAAACCTGTTTCTTTATTATTGCTTTTATAATTTCTTATCATCTTTATTTCTTCTTTTGTATGTTCATTCGGATGATGATTCGGCTTTCTTGATTTATCTTTTAGACTTTCTATGCTTCCATCATATCTTTCTATCCATCTATATATTGTTCTTCTATTTTCTCCAAATTTTATCGCTGCCTTTGTTACACCATATTTATAAGAAAATTTAATTACACTCTGTTTATATTTCAATTTTTGTGTTATACTATTTCCCATAGGAAGTACCTCCTGATATTTGTTAATTTGTCGTTAAACTAACTTTATCATTTTTTGGTACTTCCTTCAATATTTTATTTTTCTTATTAGGTGTGACATATCTATTGTAAACCTATATGGTTTTTATTAAAAATGGGCATTAATTCATATTTTCAAAATCCATACATAGAATTTATTAACTTAGATTAGAAATGAGGAATAACAATGTTTATTTATAATTTTAAAGTTAATGGAAGTAAAATTTATAAAATATTCTTTTCAGCAATGGTAACATTTCTTATTATTACAGTATGTATTGTAATGTTTAAGATTTTTAATGGTGCAAGCAATTCTCAAAGAAATGATAGTTGTATACCTAAAAATCATATTGCTAAACTTACAAATAGTAATTATACCAATATTTTAAAAACAGTTCACGAAAATATTGATAATTATGTAGGTATGAAAATTAATTTTACAGGATATGTATATAGAGTTTTAGATTTAAATAATAATCAATTTATTTTATCAAGAGATATGATTATTTCTTCTGATAGGCAATCTGTGATAGTAGGTTTTTTATGTGAATATAATAATGCAAAAGATTTTGCTGATAATTCTTGGGTTGAAGTAACGGGTGAAATTGTAAAAGGTAATTATCACGGTGATATGCCTATTGTAAAGGTTATTGAGATTAAAAATACTGATAAACCAAATGATGAATTTGTGTATCCTCCTGATGAGAGTTATATTCCGACAAGTGAAATATTATAAAAAGGGACTTCATACTGCGAAGTCCCCCATATTCTACTACCCCCTAATTTGTTTTTTAGCCCATTCATAAGCTTCTTTTTCTTTCGCTTCTAAATGTTCCTCGTCTACCAGTCTCAAAAGTATTGAATTTGAGATACTTTTGAGTTCCATTGACTGCAATTGTCCATTTTCATTAGCTTTTTCATATCGATCTTTTTCTTTCAGTAAATCATCTAATGTTGCTTTCATGACTGTCACCTCCTTAGGGGTATTAAGATATTTCTATTATAATATACATTTTACATAAAGTAAATAGTTATATAAGTATTTTTTTAAATTAAAATATTTATATTTTAGTTTTAAAGTTTTCTAGAACAACAGTGGCATGATTAAAGTTTTATGGCCTTTTAGATTAGTTTTCATGCCACGCCCGTTGTTCGTCTGCGAAAATTTCGTAGAAATTTTCTGTGGAATGTATTTTTATTGTATAGGTGAAATCTTCGATTTTTCCTATACAATAAAAATAGGAAGTTTGTAATAAACTTCCTTTAAACTTATTTTATCTCAAAACATTTTTCCTTTACTCTTTTTTAAAAAATCAAATTTTACTTTTCATCTATTTCTTTATCGTCTGTATTTGCTTCTTGCTTTTTAGTTTCTCTAGATTTTGTTAGAAGTTCTGAAGATATTTGTAGTCCAACTGCTCCAACCACATATTCGTCACGTAGTACATAATTGCCTTTTTCATCACGTTCATATTTATGCGCATTTTTTGCATAATACGCTGCTGTTTCTTCATGCGGACTATCTCCGTCAAGTAGTTCCTTAACATATACTTCTTCTTGTTTTAATTTTTTTAATTGTTCTGATATTTCTGCATATAATTCATTAAGTTTATTCTGAACCTTTTCATTATCCATAATTTTAGCAGCCTTTCTAGTTATCTCTGCCTCTTTTTTAACATCTATTGGAGCTGTTTTTGATTGTTCTAATACATAATCAATATATTCTTGTCCTGCTCCATTTTCTACCGCTAATCCTTTTAAAAACTTATTTCTGTCTTTATTTAAAGCTTCTTTTGGTTCTTGTTTTTGTTCTTTATTTTCCATATTAATACCCTCTTTCTATTTTAATTTTAGATAAAATATTTATGTACCTTAAAATTGTTTTACTTTTGTTCACTCTTATTTACTATTATACTCCTTTTTTCTAAAATTTTCAATATATTATTAACATTTAAGTTTCGGTTTTTTGGATTAAAAATTTAATGATTATCTAAAAGCTGGTGA
>CANPDB010000090.1 GCA_947572725.1 uncultured Clostridium sp.
TGGTGCCCTAACTAGACACGTTTGCGAAATCTAGTTGGCAAAAAATATCTATTTTCAACTCTTAAATGTAGTCATATCAATAATTTGCAAGAATTATATTTGCAAATTTATTTTTTGACTATATTTAATGTAACATAAAATAATTAAAATTACAATAGCTAAATCAAAAATAATATTTTTCAAAAATTTGTTTTGTTCGCTTGTATTTTATCTAATAATGTTGTATAGTTGTAGACATAGAAAATGAGAATAAGCGGAGTGTGTTGCCACCTTTGACAACTTAGTGTTTACAAAAACCTCCACAACTTAGTTTGTGAGATTGAATATAGGAGGTGGTTAATATGGTAGAATCAGCATTAATAATTATTACATATCTACTTTTCTACGGATTAGTAGCAATGACTATCATAAATGTTGCCTTGTTAATCATCATCTGTTGGTTACTTCATAGGCAATAAAAAATAAACCATTCTGCTTTGGCGAGTGAAATGGTTTATTAATCATATTCTCGGCAACACACTTTGTGTTACTCATTTTCTATCTTTATTATACAGTCATTTTTTTATTTTGTCAAATGCTAATTTTTTATATTATCACTTAACTTATAATTTATCTTTTTATTTCTAATGTATAACCTTTAGGTATAGTATTAGATAATATTCCTCTTATAAGAGTTTCTGATTGTTGGTTTGCTAGTTCTAATATTCCAGTATTTGAAGCTTCTTTTTTTGCATCTTCCTCAGCAAGTGATAATGCTTTAGCTAAATCTTCCTTTTCATTTACATTAAATAGTGCAAATCCTGTACCATAAAATCTAAGGTCATTTGGATCTACTTTGGCATCAAATATTTCTGCATTTGGAATTTCTATAAATATTTTCTTCTGTATTGGGTCTGAATCAATTTTTACATTTTCAAAGTTGATTCCTGCTCTTATTGTAGCTGTAAAACACATTGTAAAATCTGACCTATTAAAAATATATATTCCTTCATCATGGTATTCTGACAATCCAGTAATCTTAAGTTTTGCTGTTGTTAACTCACTAGATTTTGTTAATACATTTTTTAAAAATACTGTATCAACATCTGGGTTTCTATTAATCCCAAAAGCAACAAATAGAGTAATAATTAAAATAATTATTATTCCAATTATTATTTTAACTTTCTTACTTAAATTTTTAACAAAACTAAAATATCCATTCTTTTTTACTACTTCTTTTTCCATATTTGTTTCCTCCTTTTTAAAATATCCATATTACTAAAGCTCTAATTATTATAAATAAAACTATTGCTCCTAAAATAATTGCCAACCATTTTTTCATTCTTGTACCTCCTAGTATAAACTTTTTTCTATAATAGTACCTGTTTTTTACGCGAAACATTGAGTTTCAACATTTTATATCACAAATACTATCTTCAGTTTTTATTATATATAAAGCTGATAAAATATCAACTAATTATCAGCCTTATATATAATTTGTGTTTATAAATCTAATAATTGTTTTTTCTTCTTTTCAAATTCTTCCTGTGTTATTATATTGTTATCTAATAAATCTTTTAGTTTTTTCATTTCTTTATACGAAACATCTTTTTTATTAGTCTTTGAGATAAATTTTGCTATTCCATCAGTAATCCTATTTATTCCATCAGAATTTTTTTTACTAGCACTTGTCTTTTCTTCTTTAATTTCTTCATATTTATCTGGATTCATAATAATTTCTATATCTTTATCAAATTCTTCATCACTATAATTAAATGTTGCTTTATCTAAAGTATCATTTAATCTATTTGCCATGGGCATCATAGAAGCAAAATTTATTCCACCAGATATGAAACCACCGATTACAGGAATTGCTTTAGATACACCTTGTGCAAATGTTTTCTTTGTTAGATTTATTCCAATAAAATTTGCTATTTTTTTAATAATTGGATACCAGAATGTTTTTGTTAAGGCTTGTTGAGGAATTTTCTTTAATGCGGTTTTTGATAGTTGCGTAGATAGTACCCTAACACCAGAAACAGCACCTGAAACTCCAAACATAACACCACAATACAACATTAATTGATTTTTTATTTTATCATCATCTATTTTTCCATCAGTCCATAAATCTTGTGCACCATACAAATATGATAATTCTTGAGCTAGTCTTAAAGCCATTCCAAAGAATTGTAATATGTCTGCTGGTATTGTTGCTGCCATTGCTAAACCACCAGGAATGCCTGCTACAAATGATGCTATTGATGATTGACTTGTTCTAGCTAGTATTAACTTTTTTGATAAAAGAATAATATTCTCTCTTTTTATTCCTGCTTCAATAGGACCTATATCAAGTATTTCTTCTAGATTATCAGCTTTGGAAGCAAATTGTTCAGCCAAAAATTGTTTTCTATTAACTTTAACACCTGGGATTTGTACTGCGTTTATTATTACTTCTTCAAGCATCATTTGTTTTGCTAAATCATTATCTTTTTCTTCCATATATTTTCCTCCATTCACTTATTTCTCATATAAGAATATGTTTTTTTCGCGAAAATTTACTGTTTATTTTTATTAATACTACCATAAAATTATGTTTTTTTCAATCAATTTACAAAACAAGATAGAATAATCTACCTTGCTTTGTTTTTGTCTTTTTTCTGCTTTTCTTGTTCCTTTTCAAACTGTACTTTTTCTTGCTCTATCTGCTCATGTAATTGATGTTGCCTAATTCTTTCTACTCTTTGTAGTATATTATTACAATGGCTTATTTCTTCTGTAATTGGAGTAATTTGTTTTGAAATTTGTATAATTTCATTTTCTATTGCTTGTTTTTCTACATTTGTTTTGGTTCTTTTATGCTTTTTCCAAAGATTTTCTCGTTTGCTCTTTAATGGATTAACTTTTTCATAAGCTAACTTTTCAAATTCTAATAAGTCTTGATCTGTATTTATATTATACCTTGCTAAAAATCTTGCTTGATTAGAAAATTCATCCATTTGCTTTATCTCTGCTATTAATTCAGGTGTCATTCTTGTCATTTTCGATTTTAATGTACTTTCCGTACTTATACCGAATAAATTTCTCATATTGATATATAAGATAACCAATAGAGCCTTTATTTTTATAATGTTTTTCTTTTTGCTTATTATAATTTTCATAAGTTCTTGTAATTAGTATCATAGGACTAGAAGAATAGGGGTATAGTGGCTGTGTTTCTAATATTCTTTTGTAAATATTTTCT
>CANPDB010000091.1 GCA_947572725.1 uncultured Clostridium sp.
GATTTTTTATACTTACTCGTTCAATGGTTTTAAACTAACGAAAAAATTCACAAAAAAACTTTTGCAAATATTTGTTCTTTTTCTATTGCTTTACTATAAATATTATGCTATACTATGAAACATAGGAAATGAATATAAAGCAGATGTGTGTTGCCACTAAACTTCATAGTTTCTAACTATGAGAAAGTGAGGTGGTGTTTATGGGATTTATATTATTTTTGATATATGCATTGGGATTTTCCCTAACTATAAACGTAGCCTTATTGACAGTTATATACATACTTTGGACAAATAAGGAATAAATAAAGACACTACATTATGCTTTGGCAGGCAATGTAGTGTCTTCGCAATTTTATATGTGACAACACATTTCTGTGTTTCATTTCCTATATTTATTATACACAGATAATTGAGATTTGTCAAACGATTTTCAAAATTTTACATTCTTCCTATACTGCAAAAAACAAAGGGTGATTACTCACCCTTTGCACCATATTCAATGGTATGAATTTGGTCATCAATCTGCGAGATAAATTCTTCGCAGAGTTCTCCTACATTGGAGGTGCTGGGAATATCAAAAGCAAAATCATCTAAATATTTGTTAGTAAAATGATTTGAAGATGTTATGCTTTCCAATTCATCCAACAATACACTTTGAGGAATGTCTTCGTGAGATAAAGCTTTCACTTCTAAAATCATTCCTCTGAGTTCGCTGAGTTGCTTAATTGCCATGTCCTGATCAACGCTGTCAAATACTTCGGTAAGCTGTTTGGCATTGTAATAGTTTAGTGCTTTAACGCCAATGATGGCTGCTACCACATAGAGTACTGCTACTGCAATACACACCTTTACTGTTGTCCGATTGTTCTTCATAAGATGTTCCTCCTTTTAGGATATAAATGTTATTTTAGAGCATTGCTCTATTAAAACAATTATAACATATTATGTTGATTTTGTAAAGTATAACTAAATTGAAGTATGAGTTTTTTTAACTGGGGAATTCCCTAGATTTCAATATTTTTAAACACTAATCTATAATTTGATTTAACTTTCCTTGATTTAAACTAATATTAGTTTACTATATTAATTATTTAAAAGCAACCTTAATAAGCCAAATTTATTTATTTTTTTGACCTATTTCTTTACATTACTTTACATTATTTGAAGCATTTCACTCCATTTCTTATTTCTTAGTATATTTTTTATATCTTCTTTTATTTTTTCTTGTCCTACATTTTCTAATATTCTTCCTGTTCCTACGTATCTCATTTCTTCATATTTTTTCTTTGCTACTTTCTTTGGCTCTGGTATTCTTTCTGCTAATTCTTCTTTTATTTTCTTTTCTGCTTTTTTGGTTATTATTTCTCTTATTGTTCCATTCATTTTGTTCATTATTACTTTTAATAGTGCTTCTGCTCCTATTACACTCCAACTAGTTCTATTTCTCTTCATTCTGTCTCTACATGTGCAATACATTTCGCTTTCTTCTGAGCCTAATGATGGTAGTTCTTCTTTTATTTCTTCTAGCTGATCTTCTTTATATCCTAGTTTATATTGATATCTTTGTAACCCTTCTTCATTATTTCTTAGATATTCTTCTAATTCTTTTACTTTTTCTAGTTCTGCTATTTTATTTTCTCCTTCTAATTCTACTTTGTAGTTATATATTAAGCTAAATATATCTTTTGCTTTCTCTGTATATACAACTTCTTGCATTTTCTTTAAGTATTCTTCATCACTTACTGCCATATATATTTTCTTTTGTATGTGTGCCATATCTAATTGGAATATTTCTTTTGCTCCTTCTACTATACTTCCTGTCCAGTCTGCTCCATCTCCATTTATTACTACATTTTTTATTGTATGTTCTTTATATGTTGTTCCTATTGTTGTATCTTCTATTTTCTTTAAATCTTTTGCCTTACTTGCTGTTCCTACTATTATTTTGTTTTTTAATTTGTAATCGTTTGTATATCTTGGTTCTTTTCCTTCATGGATTACTGCTATTTTTAATTCAATTCCATTTTTCTTCTTTTTACCTTTTTTCTTTTTGAAATGTTTTACTTTAAATTTTTTCTTGCCTTTGTGTTTCTTTGTTTTCTGCTTTTTTATATATATTCCATCGTGTTCACAGAATATATATTGTGTTTCTTTTTCTCCTTCAATTTTTCCTTCTTCATACAGTTTTATTTTTTCTTCTTCTAATTTCTTTATCTTTTCTCCCAACTTTAAAACTATATTTCTTACTGCTGTATGTGATATTGTGTTGTCTGTATCTTCTGATATTGTTTTGGCTGTTTCTCTATATGATTTCTTTGTTATTTCTCTTGTTACCATTTCT
Source organism: uncultured Clostridium sp. (assembly GCA_947572725.1). GTDB lineage: Bacteria > Bacillota > Clostridia > TANB77 > CAG-508 > CAG-269. The sequence continues at coordinate 2,342 of CANPDB010000091.1, forward strand.
ACTATTCCTTGAGAATACAAGCCAAAATCATTTATTTCTAGCAACTCATCTAAAAGATATATCCATTCTACTTTACCATTTATTACCATTTTATATCTTCTTCTCGCTATTGGTATTTCTCCTAATTTTGTTTTTATGGTTGTTGGTTGAAAATCTTTTGGTTTAAATACTTTTTTATCTCTGTAGTTTAATATTAATTTATCTAACATTCTTAATTCTTCTTGTATAATTTCTCTTCCTAATTTCATCATTTCTTTAAAAGTATTTTCTTCTAAACTCTTGAAATTAATCTTCTCATTTGATAACATATTCATAACAAAAGCACCTCGTATTTTTATTGTTTTCGCTAAACAAATTATATACTTAGTGCTTTTGTTTTTCTATATTTTTATTTAAAATTTTTTCATTTTTCCCCAGATTATTTAACTCATATAGCAAAAAAATACTAACGGATATAAGATTTTTTTCTTAGAAGATCAAAGATTCTATTTATTAGTTTTATATCATTTTTGGCATTCCCTTATTTTCAAGGATTTTAACGTATTGCATTTTAACCAAAATGCATACAAAGTCCTACATTGTTTATTTTTTAAATTTGATTTTTTCAATGTTCTGGTGAATCACAAAGCCTAAATCTAGAGAAAAAAGTCTCAAAAATAATCTATTTAGTGCAGGAAGAAGCTGAGATTTTAATGTATTAAAGGTGTAAAATTGTTTTGATACAATGTTTTTATGCTCATTTAAAAAAATTATTTTTTGTCTGATTATTATTATTTTTATACTTGATTTTTTGTCACAAACAAATTATAATATTTGTATCAATTATGTGCTTATAGCTCAGCAGGATAGAGCAG
>CANPDB010000092.1 GCA_947572725.1 uncultured Clostridium sp.
TCTTTTTCTTTCCAAAATTCACTACAAGCGATTTTATCAATAAAATTTCCTTTTTTATCTGTTGTATGAACTACTGGAATAAAAATTAGGTGCATATGTGGTGTTTCCTCATCCATATGTACTTTTGCAGATAAAATATATTGTTCACCTAGATTTTTATAATTACATACAAATTGATATGCAGTTTCAAAATATCTCTTTGTTTCTTGCTCTCCAATAGATTCAAAAAAATCTTTATCAGAAGTAATAATGTATTCACAAGCAATATTACTTACAACTTTTACTTGACCTTTTAAATTGCATTCTTTTCTTAACTTCTCAAATTCCTTTTCATATGTGAATTTGCAATCTTTTAAAGAATAGTTTAAATACGATTTTGTAGAATCTATATTTTTATTGGAATAGTTTTTATTCTTTCTTTCATTATGGCGATAAATTCCTTTTAGATTTTCTCTTTTATATTTTGTATTTCTTATGATAGCATAGCTCATATATAGACCTCCTTTGCTCGAACTTCTGTGCTAACACAAATTCAGTGTTGTAACACACTACAACACTTTTTACCGAAATCGGAAAAAGTGTTAGTATGGTAGGGACACCCTACACCCGTTTGCCTAAAAAATATACTTAATATTTTTTAAGTTTTAACTAAATATGCTAAAGCAAATTTAGTTAAAAAAATAGCAACACAAAAATTGATAACCAATTTTTATATTGCTATTTTCACAAAAGCATAAATACTTTTGTGTTTTGCTAAAGTAATTATAAATTAGCGTATAAACCTTCTAAAAATTCAGGAGAGTAATTTCTTCCAAAATATCTATTTGAATTTTTATTGGCTTTATTATTTATATAAGTATAATAATTATTAGTATTGATTAGGCGAATATTTTTCGCATCCTGAATCGTATTTTCCTCGACTCTGGAATCGAAATTTTTTCGTGTCCAATTTTTTATATCCATATGTTGTATTTTACCAACATAAATTAAATTAGGTTTATTCGCACCTTGTCTTTTTTCATAAATAAGTTTAGCATTTGATAATTGCTTAAATGCTTTAGTAACTGTTCTATCACATAATCCAAGTTTTTCTTGAACTTCTTTTCTAGTAAATATAAGATATATATTCCCATCTTCATCACACCAATTATTTTTCGCAGATAAAGACATTCTATCTAGTAAGAATCCATAAAGTAATTTACTATCAGAATTTAAAGTATCTTTATATAATGGATTTATAAATAATTCTTTTGGTATTTGATAGTATTTATGTGATAGTGTTTCATTTATTTTATAACTATTAAAATCTTGCATAATCTTTCCTTTCTTTCGCACGACAATCAATTTTGTGGCGAAAAATTAGAACAGGTAATAAACTATCCCTGTTCGTTTGAATTTTTGAATATGCAAAATTTGATTTTAAGTATTTATCTGTTTCCATCTAAGCTAGTTTTATCGAAGTCAAAGTAATAAGTTGAGCCATTACTAACTAATATAATTGTACCATCTTCATCAGTTCTATATATCGTAGAATTTATAACATTTAGATTATTTAATGTTTCATTTGAAGGATGATTATGGTTATTATTTCTACCAACAGAAATAATAGAATGTTCTGGTTTAACTGCTTCAAGAAATGCTTGACTTGTAGCATCACTCGAACCATGATGAGATACTTTTAAAACATCAATATCATTCCATGTAACTTTTTCTTCAACTTCTTTTTCAGCATCTCCCATAAATAAACAACTAGTTTCTCCATAATCTAATTGAATTACAATAGAAGAATTATTATCTGATACTTTTGAAGTATCTCCAGAATTTAATATTGTACATTTAGAATTTCCTAAATAAAAATAATCTAATTCAGTTGGATTTATAACGATTTTATCTTCTATTGCATTGTATAATTCATTCATTTCTTTATTTGTTTTTGTTGTTATAGGCATATAAATGCATCCAATGTCAAAAGCAAGTATGACTTTGTCTAAACCTGCTATATGATCTGTATCTGGATGAGTAGCAACAACATAGTCTAATTTTGAAATACCTAATTTCTGTAAATATTTAATTATTAAAGAACTGTCTGCTTCATTTCCTCCATCTATTAACATAGTTTGACCATTATTTACAACTAAAGTGCAATCTGCTTGTCCTACATCAAAATAATAAACTCTTAATATATTTTCATTTATATCTATTAATGGTTTGTTTTGAAAATATGATAATAATCCTAAAAAAGCACATAATAAGATAATTATTATAAATCCAATTATTTTGTTAAAAATATTTTTGTTCTCCATTTAATTACTCCTACCAATATTTGACATTATTATATACTAAATTCATTTATACTTCAATTATTTTTTCAAAACATATTTACCATCTTGACAGGTTAAAATAGCCCCTTCATATAAAGCATCAAAAACTTCTTGCTTGAAATCGGAAGAATCAAATTCCAAACCTGTTGCTTGATTTTGTAACATTACATAATCATCTCCTATTTCTGTAACTAAATAATCTACTCCTTCAGTTTTATATTCAGCAAGTAATTTTTGACGTTCATACTCAATTTTATTGTCTTCCTCAATTGATTTTTTTGTTAGTTCTTCATCAATTACAAACTTTCCATATTTCTGTCTCAATATTGTGCCTTTAGTTGTACCGGTTTGGTAATTCATCTAAAGAAAAATTTTTTCCAGCACCAGTCCCATTTTGAGCCACAACATACATTTTTCCATCTTTATTAACATCAGATGTAACACAATAAGTTAAATTTTTTGTTTTGTTAAAATTCTCTAAATAATTTGATAATTCATTAATAAAATTGCTAATAAAATTAGAAAAACTATTTTCCTTTTCATTTGATAAATCTCTTTTATTGAAATTAAAGTCTAATTGCATACACATTTACCTCCGTTATTAAATTTTTAATATATTGGGAATATATAGAAAATAAAATTTTATGATATTATTCAATAAAGAAAATGAATAACTTATAAAATAGAATTAGTATACTAAATTTTCTATATATTTTCAATAGATATATTGCTTTTTTGTAATTAATTTTTGATAATGTCATAGTAAAATTAACATTTGATTATGTCAT
>CANPDB010000093.1 GCA_947572725.1 uncultured Clostridium sp.
TTGAATCGTATGGGTGATTAAATATAAATGGTAAAGATGTTATTATAGGCATTAAGGTAAAAAATAATACAAAAGATAAGTATATATACATTAAAGTATTTACAAGCAGTACATCTCTACCTTTTTCTTTCCATTTCTTATAAAATTTCCAAAAATATATTATTATTAAAACTGCAAAATCTACTAACTCTTTCATATTTTTAATCTCCCCTACAACTTACTATTTTATTTTTACTAATATTTCTTCATAATCATACATATTTTTATTCTTATAATATTTAATTCTTAGCTTTAAAATTATAAATTGGTTTTATTATTTTTTGTATCTTTACAGTTTCTTGAATATTGTCAATTATTTCTTGCATTGGTTTATATACAAAAGGTGCTTCATCTATTGTTTCTTCTACTACACTAGTTGTGTATATATTCTTCATACTTTCTTTAAATTCCTGCAAATTAAACATTTCTTTTGCCTTATTTCTTGACATTAATCTTCCTGCTCCATGTGGTGCTGACTGATTCCAATCAGCATTTCCCTTTCCTATTGCAATTATAGATCCATCTCTCATATTGATAGGTATCAATACTCTTTCTCCTTCTTTAGCAGATATTGCTCCTTTACGAACGACATTATCTTCAAAAGATATATAATTATGTATTGTTTCAAAATGTGGTTTATAGATTTGTAACCCCATATTTTTTAAAATTTCTCTCGCAATACAACTTCTATTTAAACTTGCATATTCTTGACATATTTTCATATCATGCAAATACATTTCTCTATATTTACCTGTTAGGTAGCATAATTCATCTGGTAAATCTGGTTTATTTTGTTTATATTGCTTTTCTAATTCCTTTAATGCTTTTTGTATTTCAGACTTTCTTCCTTGTTTTTTGTATGATTTAATTATTTCTTCTTTCTTTGAAAACATTTCTTCTTTTCCAGAGCATAATTGTATTGCCAAATCTTGATAATATTCTGCCACTTGTTTTCCTAAATTTCTACTTCCTGTATGTATTACTAAATATTTATTATTTTCTTCATCTTGATCTATTTCTATAAAATGATTTCCTCCACCTAATGTACCTATAGCTTTATTAAATCTTTTTGTTTCTTTTAACTCCCTTAAACAATATAATTCATTTATTTTTTCAAAATCTATTATTTTTTGTTCTCGTATCTCTCTTCCTGCTGGTATATATTCATTAATTACACTATCTAATTTTTCTAAATTCAATTCTATATTTCCTAGTTCTACACATAACATTCCGCAACCAATATCGACTCCTACTATATTAGGTATAACTTTATTTCCTAAATCTGCTGTGAATCCTATTACACATCCCTTACCTGCATGTGTATCAGGCATTATCCTAACTTTACAATTTTTAAATGGTTCTTGTTCTAATAATAAATTTATTTGTTTTATAGCTTCTTCTTCAATATTTTCAGTAAATATTTTTAAATCTTTCATATTTGCTTTTCTCCTCGTATAATATCTTTTATGATTTCATAAACTCTTCATGTTCTTTTTTTCTATATTCTTCATATTCTTCTATTCCATGAAATGGTTTTAATTTAGATTTAGATTCATTCATTAACCAATCAGCTGTTTCTTTATCTATTTGTGCCATAGGAATAAAATGAAATAATTTTGTTTGGTTTTCATCTGTTATTTCTATTATATTTTGTTCACTTTGTTGAATCATATATAGTGTAAATTTATTCTTTATTATAGTATATCCTAATCCTACTGGGTAGCCAAGCCATTCCCCTCTTAACTCTTCTCTGTATCCACTCATTCTATGTCCTCCTAATCTTTTATTAATATAATATACTATTTTACTTTATACAAGTGCAACGATTTCTTGATATTCAGTATAAATATGTTAGCCTATTAGCTTTAGGTAAGCCATTAAATTTTCAATGCTGCCCCTAATGACCATGAAACATATTTATGGCGGCTCAATGTCAAGAATGTATAATGTAAAATATCTATTTATCTTTTCTTTTTATTACTATACTTTGACCATCTATCTTTATTTCGGCATCTCTATTTTCAGCATTGATTCCTATTCGTTCAAACATGTCTTTTGGAATGGCTATTGTTGGAGTTGTATTTTTATGAAATTGTACCTTTCTGTTTATTGTCTTCTTTCCGATTCTTTTAGCCTTTCTTATTTTATGATTACTGTTTGCATTGAGTATAGCATTTACACTTTGTCTACTAATATTTAATAGTGAACTAATCTCTTTTTGGGTTAAATTTTCTTCATAATATGAGAAGTTTACCCTACTTTTTAACTCTTCCTTTTTATTCATAAAATCCACCTAACCTATATAAAATAAGGCTTTACTGCATTTTCAATTATTTCAAATAAGCTGAAATTATTATAGCATTTTGTACTACTGTTTGTCAACTTTTTACTTGTAAAAAACACAAGACATACTTGTTTTTAGTTTTTTTGCTAAAATTATTAATTATTTTGCACTAATTTTTATTAAATATAACAAGTTGTACTTGTATAAATTATTTCTTTAGCAGCAGTTGATTGTACAAATTTTTGTGTGTAAAATAAGTTTGTCTTTTGTTTTATGTAATCATTATCTCGTACAACTGTGATTAGTATATAAACTTCCTAAACTCATTGATTTTTCAATAATATTAAAAATTATATTTGCCATTTTTTGAGTTTATTTTTACAATTTTTAGCATAAAAAAATAGTCAATAGGGGAGTATTTTTCACTCCGAAATTGACTGTTTTTTATCTCATTTTTTATCTATTTTACCCAAATTTGTTGAAATTAGTAGAAATGATTGCACCAAAATTGCTCCAAAATTGATTTCACAAATTACCCCTGCCTTGTGGCTCTAAGGTTTAAGGAAATTAT
>CANPDB010000094.1 GCA_947572725.1 uncultured Clostridium sp.
AAAAGTAATATTTTTGATAATCACTCTATGTGGCTCAATATATGTAAGATTAGTTTTCTCTAGCTTTCTAATGCTACCATTGATAAAGGTAGGAGTAACTTTAGAAAACTCACATATAAATTCAAGCCTTTGTTTTAGACATTCCTCAAATTCTAGTTCTTGCTTAATTATCTTCATTTCAAGCACCATCCTTTCCTTATATAATTAGGATGATTTTTTACAAAATAAAAAATCAACCATTTAACTGATTGATTTTCATATCTATCTGTTCTATAAAAAGTTCGAACAGATACGTCGTTGGAGCGTTTTAGGAGGTTATTTGCGAAAAAATCGCCTGTTTTTATAGTACTCCTCCCACATTTTGCTCAAAAAAATAATTCGATTAATCAACTGATATATAAATTATAACATAATAAAATTATTTTTCAATAGATATTGCATTTTAAACAGATGTTTGGTATACTGTTTCTATAAAAATACTAGGAGAGATGATACCATGAATGAAAATGAAATCGAATTAAAAAATAATGCTATTATACATAAGGATAATTCATTGAATAGACTAGATTTATCTTTTTTGAAACATATAGAATTAAATGAATATAAGAAAAGTGATTTATTAGCTTATTGGATCAATGACTTTGCCGAATATCATGATGAAGAAACAACATTTAATATTGCGAAATCTGGTATATACTCTCGTGGAGATGTTATAAAAGTAAATTTAGGTTTCAACATTGGAAATGAATTAGGTGGATTACACTATTGCATTGTTTTAAACAAATATGATAATACAAGAAATGGCACTTTAAATGTTATTCCTTTAACATCAAGAAAAGATGGAAAAAAATATGATTCTTCTTCTGTAAATCTTGGAAAGGAGCTTTATAATGTTTTTCAAGATAAAATTGAAAAAGAAAAACAAAAGTTACAGCAAATATTAAATGAATTAGAAAAAATAAAAGATGTACCTATTAACATTCAAAAGATAATAGAAAAAGAACAAAAATATATTGAAAAAATGGAACAAGAAATTTCTAAAATGAAGAAAGATAGCATTGCATTAATCAATCAAATAACAACCATTAGTAAACAAAGAATTTTTAAAGATACTGTAAGAAGAAATGTAAAAATATCTAGTGTATCACTTGATTTAATTGATAAACAAATTATAAAGCTTTTCACGAAATAATAATGTAGAACACTTAAAAAGGAGAGTTGCTAAAACTCTCCAAAATCATTTAGGCTCCCGTCTTACTACAAAAGTAGTAGAGGGTTAAGTTAAATATATTTTAACATATAATATTTAACTTGTCAAACTAAATTTGACATTAATATTATATGATTGTTTGTTAAAATTATACATTTTATCTATGTTTATTTAACTATAATATTCTTTTATTTTTTCATCTATTTCCTCATCTGAAAGTTTTAATATTTCATTGTATTTTGTTGGATTTTTTAAAATTTTTATTATGGTTCTCTTTCCAAATTTCTCTACTATATATCTTGTAATAAAGTAGCAATCACTAAAATTAAAATATCCTTCTTCTTTTAATTTTATTATACTTGGTTTACTATTCGTTTTTGTTTCTGTATTTAATCCAGTAATATATGTAGTAATATCAAGCCATTTAGGCACATCTTTAAAATTATTCTTTAATATTATATCAGCTACGGATTTACTTATTACTTCTAATATTACTTCATAATTATGCACATTTCCTGGATTTAATGGTGATACTACTTTTATACCATATTCTCCATTCTCACAAGATACAAGCCATTCTTCCTTTTTTTCTCCAAACACATCTAAATGTAATTCTTCTATACTATCAAATACATCTATTATTATTTCTTTATCATATCCTTGAATTTCAAAATATTCAAGTGTTTTATTCTTTCCTTCTAATACACTTTTTTCTATATCTAGGATAGTTTTTTCATCTAATTCATTATAGTATATCTTCATATTTTTACTGCTATATAATTTTTTATCCATTATATTTCCCCCAAATTTATTAATACAATTATTACAGCTTTTATAATACTACATAATTTATAAAAATACAATAAAAACTAAATAAAATTTTTATAAGAATAAGTTTTATTTCTTTCATATTCTTAAAGGGTTTGGGACTTAGTCCCAAATCTCGAATTTTGACTAGGGAGGAAAAATTCAGTGCTTGTTAGGAAGTGTATGGGGGTACAAAAATTGAGTTTAGTTTGAAATTTCCCTCTAACTTTTTATTTTTGATTACTAATTACTGCTCCAATTTTATAATTTTCTTTCTTTGATTTTGAAAAAGTTTTGTTATCTTTTACAGCAACTAATCTAATCAATTTTTGCTTTTCTTTGTTCAATTTTAATTCAATTTCTTCGTTGTTTTCATTAACATTTTTTGAAAATAATTCGTAAAATTCTGTTTCAAATTCTTTGTTAAGTCTTGTAATATAATCATCTAATTGTTGCTGATTTATATTAACACTTGTCCTAATTTCTTTTTCTTCTTCGTTTACTTCGACAGGTACAAAAACATCTGCTATTCCTAATGCAAAAAATTTTGTTAGTTGTTCAATATAACTACTTCTAAAATTTATTTTATCAATATAAAATTCTCCGTTT
>CANPDB010000095.1 GCA_947572725.1 uncultured Clostridium sp.
TTAGATTTTTTCTGTACTTATTTAGAATTGTAGTGCATTCATTTCGCTTTTCTTTATATTCTTCTATTACTTTATCATCTGTACAATTTCTCAGTTTATTTCTGTATTTTTGCCTTAAATTAGTAATATCTTCAATATCTTTTTCAGTCTGTGTAATATAGCTTTTTACATCTTCTGTTATTTTTAGTTTTTCGCTTACAATAAGTCTAATTTCATTAGAATATCGTTCCATTTTTCTTACTTCTTGTTTCATTTCTGGAGATAGTGGCTGATAGTTTTCTCGTTTTGGTAGTAGTCCTAATAAATGAAATAGCAGTAAAAATAGCACATCAATTCCACTCATTTTACTAACATCTTTGAATTTACCTTTATACTTGTAAACTCTATATTTTTGCTTTTTCTTTTTAGGGTGTATAAATTCCATATATCTATTTTGATAATAATACGGATTGTGTTCAACTTTGTTTGCAATGTTCTTTGGCAAATATTGTTCTCCTAAATGATACATTCTTACTGCTTGTTTATCATTTATTGAACGAATCGTTGGATATTTTCTATTATAATCATCATTGATTATATAACCTTTTTTAAGCATTATCTTTTTAAATTGCCCATAATTTATACACATTTTCATTGCTTCATCAATAGCTTGTCTTATTACATTATACTTTGTTGGCTCTCCTCGTTTTTCTGCAAAATATATACTTCTTGGTGTTTTTCCTGTTGGCTTTTCAATTACTGTTAGTCCATATTCTCTACACAGTTCATCTGATAACTCTCTGAAATGATAATATGCTCCTTTGTTACAATTAAACTTTTTACCTGTAAACATATTAACTGAATTTACTACAAAATGGTTGTGATATGTGCCTGTATTAAAATGTGTAGCAACTACAACTTGATATTCACTCCACATCTTTTCTGCAAGTTTCACTCCAATTTTGTGTGCTAATTCTGGTGATACTTCTCCTGTTTTGAAACTTTGGTATGCGTGATATGCAACATTTCCTGTACATTTATCAAATCTATTTTGAACTAGCGTCATTTCTTCATAAGCTGTTTCTGCTTTACAATTTACACCTGTTACATACATAGTTTTTTCGTTTTTATCAATAGTTTTCTCTTCATTTTCTGCATATTTTAATACTTGTTTTAAATCTGAAAATGTTGTCTTGTCTGGATTTTTTGCATAGCTTATTACTCGAGATATGCTATCTTTAATTGCCCATATTTTCGTTGTTGCCATCCACATCACCATCTTTTTTGTAATTATAAATATCTAAAAAATCACTTTGCATTTTTGTTATTTTCTCTTTTATTTCTTCATCACTCATATAAGAAAACTCATTTTTTAGTTCAACAATTCCGTTGTAAATTCTGCGAAGTTCTTCATCTGGTATTGAATAAATTTCTTTTTGCAATCCTGATTTTCTTAAATAAGATGATAAATTTAAGTTACTCTTTTTAGCATTCCTTTGTAGTTTTTTCTTTTCATTTTCACTCACTCTAACATTAATTCCTATTGTTCTATTCCTCATTATTTTTCACTTCCTTTTTGATAAATTTTAGTTGTATTTTCCTATAAAACTTTTCTTAAAATTTTTTAATTTTCTTATACAATTTTCAATCTATTTTTTAAAATTTTTCGTCTCATAAGGTAGGGGTTATAGGGGAAGATTTTCCCCTTTCAGCGTAAGCTGTCGGTTTTGTGGCAATACAAAACCTATGCTCGCTACACTTATAGACATTAAATTTGGCAATACATTTGTCTGTTTGCTCCTACCTGTAATTTTTTATACATATATTAGTTCTTTTAGTATAATTTCTTCTGCTGTACTTTTAAAATTATTCATCATACTAACCCAATAAAGTTGGTCTGTATTTTTCATTTCTTCTGTTAAATTATTTTGCTGTTTTAGTTGTTCGATTATAATGTCAATTCTTGATTGTGCTGTTTCTTGAATCTCTTTTAAATGTTTGTTTAAAGTTCCTTTTGTAAACATTATCATATATTCTGCTTTTCTATTTTCTTTTAAAAATTTTAATCTCATTCTTCCATATTTGTTTAGCACAATTTTTTCTTTTTCTAATATTAAATTAGGCATATAATAGTCTCCAACTTTTGTATATTCAATTCCATATTTATTTTCTTTTACTTCTTTATTTTCCATTTTCAATTCCTCCATTTTGAAAATTTTTCAACTAACTTTTTCTCTTTCTTTTACTCTAATTGCTCCTACAATTCTATTTACTTTTTTCTGTGGATACTTTTTATCATCTGTTACCAATTCCACTAATTTAAAGAGTTTCTCTCCATTATCATTTATTTCATCTATTGTAAGGTATTTTTTCTGATAGCCTTTCTTTTGTTCATCTAATCTTGCTACTTCATAATAAGATACTTCGTAATAGTCATTTAATCGTTCAATATATTCTTGTAATTCTTGCTTGTCCATCATAACTGTTGTTCTAACTTCTTTATCTTTTTCATCTGCAATAGTCATATCAAACATTCCATTTTGCATTAACTTGTATATCTGGTTAAT